>JAFVSW010000315.1 GCA_017503545.1 Lentisphaeria bacterium
TCAATTATCCTCGGAAACACCCGTTTTTTGAAAAATTATGGGATATCTGTGATTTTTTTCAAAACCATATTGAAGTATAGAATTATACCTTAAGAATATATGCTGTTATAATACACAGGCAGGGATTTTTGTGTTAAATATGAAAAGGTAATAAACATTTTAACATACAAGAAATCCCGGCAGATCACTGTTATCCGGAAATTTTTACCGGACAGCAGTGATATGCAATAACAAAAACAGCAGGAGCAGTAATACAATAATTCCTGTACACTAATTCCTGTTAAGAACACAAACCGTTTCTTCTCAGAACGGGAACAGCTCCTGAAATTCTTCCAGAGTGACATTTCTGCCGTAGGGTGAATATTCAAATAATTCCGCATATTGCACAGAATGTCCATACCGTTTCTGTAACTGGACTTGCGCATATTCCGCAATCGTTTTGAATCGGCTTCCCCAATGTTCATCCAAATGAGCACGTTTCTGTTCCCAGGTCCAGCCTTCCGCAGAAAAATCTTTCAGTCCTTTCGTGACCGGCAGCCATTCATAAAATTGGGAAACATGGCAATCCAGCATGTGAAATTTTTCTTCCATGACAGAATCGATTTCCACCACCGCATCCGCCTGTACCGGAGTCGGTTTCGTAAAACGGTCATACGCATACGCAAAGACCGGATTGACATCCGGAATGGGAACATCCGGACAATACAGCGGGACCATAAGCAGATAAGCACAATCCTGTACCAATTGCGCCACCGCACGGTGATCCGCATGATAATCACAGGGACGATGGGTCACAATCACATCCGGTGCGAATCGGCGGATAACACGAATAAAACGTTCCCGGTTTTCAAGTGTCACTTCCAACGCACAATCGTGAATATCCAAAATCTCGTATTCATCCAAACCTGCCAATGCCGCCGATTTCTGCGCTTCGTTATAACGGCGTACCGCCAATTCCGGTGACGGCATGGATTGGTGTCCGCGGTCGCCGTTGGATGCAGAAACAAACTTGACATGATGACCGGCTTTGATGGCTTTAAGAGCGGTTCCGCCAATCATCAAATCCGCATCATCCGGGTGCGCGCCAATAAACATATAACGCATAATACAAACTCCTTATTTCATGAATAATAAAACCGCCAATTTTTCCGGATTTCCGGAAGAACGGGGATCAGAAAAAGATACCGGTTCCACAAAAACAAGTCCGGTCAACGGGATCTCATAACGGGCAAAATCCTGTTGTAACCCCACTAACGCACCCCCATGTTTTTTTAATGCAGCGAGCATTTCAGAGGGATTCTGCATGACCTGTACCGGAGATATTTTTTCGCCGCGTTCAAGATAAATCTTACATTCCGCTTCTGCTTTACCCGGCAACAGATAAATACATTGAGGATGTTTCAAACCATATTGTTTCTGAAGAATTTCTTTTGTCTGCAAAAGAAACGGCTTCCGGCTGCAGAAAACCGGATCCGATGCCATGCCGGGAAAAATCATCGCAAACAACAACAAAAGCAAAAATGCAAAAACAGGAATCACACGATCCGGAACCGGATCCGCACCGCAAATTTCCGGCATTGCCTTTTTCTGTTTCCGGCGGCGGATCAGCAGTGTTTGCCAAATAAAGATCAATACCCCCACGACAGGAGCCGCAAAATAAAATACCGCAACAAACCAGTTGGGATAGGAGAGACGATCCGGGAGATAACGGGGCGCAAGCCATTTGAACAAAACAGGAGTCAACAGCAATACCAGCGAAAATACCGGCAATAACGCATCCGCCAGACGGAATAATAACTTGCTGAAAAGCTGCGGCACAGTTGCCGGTGAAGCGGTCAACATCACACCACAGGCAACCGCAGCAAAACCGAGCAAAGGCACAACCGTATTTTTCAAAACAAAAGCGCAAAGAAACGTGATCAGAAAACAATAAAACAATAAACGGGAATCCGGGATCTGATTCTTGCGTTTCATCATATCAAAAAACGCAAAAATAAAAAGCGGAGTCCACGGTAATGACATGTTCAATACGGTTCCGGGCTCCACACGCAGGGAAATCCCGAAATCATGACAACGGAAATCACAGAACTTATCCAATGCAACATATACAGCAATGCCGCAAAAAATACCGGTGATATTCCGCCATTGAAGTAAATTGCGCAGCTGTTTGCGGAATACTATATCGCAAATCATCACAACGACCGGAAAAAATGCAAAGAAACCTCCGGCATAAAATCCAAAGGAAATCAGAAGCCAGAAAAGCAGTGAACTGCAAAGAGACATTTTCTCGCGGGAAAAAAGATACAGCGCAATCGACCATAACATGATCGCCGCAAGCGTCATATCTGCCGCGACGAGACGCCCGATGAAAAGAAATCCGACCGTGGTCAAGCAAAACCAGCCGGATGCCAATGCTGCACTGCGCCCGAAAAGTTTATGGGCAATGGCAATCACAGCACCAAGCACAAGCAAAGCCCCCATCGCCACAGGCAATCGGGCAGAGATTTCTGTAACGACACCGGAAGATGAGGAAAAAAGCCATACAAGGCGAGTCAGAAAACCGTTCCCGCCGGGGAGGATATCCGGTTTATCCAACAAAGTTTGCGCGGCAGAGGCAGATATACACTCCGCCGCAGTAAACGCCCCCGTTCCAAGATTCCAAAATAACAGAAGTACAGCCGCACCCCAGAGAAAAAGCCATTGTTTATGCTGGCGGATCCCCTGAAGTACGGACCGGTTGCAATCGTAAAAACGGAGAATGGTAAATTCTGACATAGCAGAAAAAAATTACAGCAAACCTTCCGTTTCAGGGAGACCGAAACGGATATTCATACACTGTACTGCCTGACCGGATGCACCTTTTGTCAGGTTATCAATACAGCTGAACAGGATCACTTTATTTGTGTGTTTATCATAAACACAACCGATTTCACAAACGTTGGTCAAAGTGACATGTTTGGTATCCGGCAGTTTGCCGATGCCAAGATAACGGACAAACTTTTCATTGTCATACGCCGCATGGAATGCTTCGTCTGCCGCTTCGGGTGTAAACTTCTCAGTCGGATTCAGATAAATGGTAGAATTGATACCGCGGTTGACCGGGATCAAATGGGGAACGAAATTGATATTCAAAGAATCCACGCCTGCTGCAACTGCCAATTCCTGTTCGATTTCGGGAAGATGACGATGTCCTGTGGGAGCATATGCGCGTACACTTTCGTTACATTCCGGGAAAATGTAGGGCAGATCAACTTTACGACCGGCACCGGAAACACCGCTCAAACTGGAAGCAATGATTCCTTCTGTGGAAACCAGACCGGCATGAAGCAGTACGGTGGTGGGGAGCAGAATACTGGTCACATAACATCCGGGGCAAGCAACCAGATTGGTCTTGCGGATGTCGTCCCGATACCGTTCCGGGAGACCGTAAACAGCATCTTTCAGCAATTCGGGAGCGGGATGATCGACTTTATAATATTGTTTATACTTTTCAAGAGAACGGAGACGGAAGTCCGCACTGATATCGAACACAGGAATACCGCCCTTCATCAAAGGAGCCGCATATTCAGCGGCAAGACCATGAGGCAGAGCCAGGATCGCAGCATCACAGGAAGCAAGGATTTCATTGACATCAGGATTGGAAAATTTCAGACCGAGTCCGGCAAGACGGGGGAAGATTTCAGCAATATCTTTTCCTGCATTCTGCCGGGAAGTAATGACCTTGATTTCAACGGAGGGATGACGGGACAGGATGCGGAGTAATTCCTCACCGGCATAACCTGCAGCACCAACAATAGCGACACGGATCTTTTTCATGATAAATATTCCTTTCGATAAACATAAAAAAACCGGAGTTGCAAGAACTCCGGTTTGAAAAGCAAACGCAAAAAGAGATTAGCGTTTGGAGAACTGGAAGCGTTTTCTTGCGCCCGGCTGACCAGATTTTTTACGTTCTTTTTCTCTGGGATCGCGGGTAAGCATACCGCTGTTCTTCAACACTTTTCTCAGGTCTTCATCGGCTTTGACCAGAGCACGGGAGATACCGTGACGGAGGGCACCAGCCTGACCGGATTTACCGCCGCCGGAAAGGACAGCGCAAACATCATACTGACCGTTTGTGCCGCTGACATTCAGGGGCTGGAGGATGAAACCGCGCAGGGCTTCAACTTCAAAATACTGTTCAAAATCAACGCCGTTGACTTTGATTTTGCCGGAACCACTGAAGATCCGGACGCGGGCGGTTGCAGTTTTACGGCGACCGGTTGCGTAAATTTCATTGGAATTGCTCATGATGATGCTCTCCATTACTTCACGATTTCAGGGTTCTGTGCGGCATGCGGGTGTTCAGCACCGGCATACACTTTCAATTTGCGATACTGTGCGCGACCGAGACGGCCTTTGGGAATCATGCCCCAAACAGCTTCACGGATCAAACGATCAGCATGTTTTGCGCGCATTTCAGCGGCAGTTTCAGATTTCTGACCGCTGCGGTAGCCAGTCCAACGGAGATAGACTTTTCCGTTTTCTTTGTTACCGGTCAGAAGAACTTTTTCCGCATTGATCACGATGACGAATGCACCGGTATCAACATGAGGAGTATAGGTAGGACGATCTTTTCCACGCAGTGCGTTGACGATTTTCACCGCCAAACGACCCAGGGGCTGGTTTGCGGCATCGAACACAACAAATTTGCGATCGATTTCGCCGACTTTTGCCAGATAAGTTTTCATAGTTTGGATTGCTCCGATTACAGATTTTTTTAATCACTGAAAAACGAATTGCGACACTTGAAAACTGCCAGATTTCCATTTGTCTTTCCCCGGACGCACTCGGGAATACATCCGTGAATTTGTATAATTTATCACTTCTTTTTAAAAATGCAAACTTTTTTTGAATTTTTTTTGCATTTTTATTGTCTTACCGTGACATATTTTTTGTTCGGATCTGAAAAACTCTTCAATTTGGAACGCAAAATCAAATAATTCACTCCCGCACACAATGCCCAGGAGATCGGATACGAATACATCAATACCTCCAAGGTCGGCTCCGTCATCCGGCGGAAAATAAATTCCAGCCAGAGAATTCGGAACAATGCCGCAAATGCAAGGGTGGTAACGGTCGGCAGAATCGTATAGCCAAGACCGCGTAATGCGCCGCTGACAACATCCAAACATGCCAGAAGCACATAGGTAAAGAACAGAATTTTCAGACGGATCATACCCCATGCGATCACTTGCGGATCGTTATTGAATACAGCAATCAGCGGTCTGCCGAAAATCAATATGATCATGGAAATAATGAACACGGCAATCACAGCAAGCACCGCACAATCCCAGAAACTGCGGCGGACACGGTCGATTTGTTTGCCGCCGTAATTCTGCCCGACAAACGCAATCGCCGTATGATGCAAGCCGTATATAATAGCATAACAGAACCATTCCAAAGTAAACACTGCGGTATTCCCGGCAGTACATGCCGCACCGAAATAATTGATCCCGCCCTGCATCAACATATTGGATAACGCAAAACATCCGCTCTGTATCCCCGCCGGAATACCAAGATACAAAATCCGTTTCAGAATCGAAAAATCAATCCGGATATTCCGCAATACAAGGCGGCTCGAACCATGTGCATTCATCAATGCCCGCAAGACCAGAATCGTACTGACAATCTGCGAAGCAACAGTCGCCACTGCAACCCCTGCCACATCCATCTTGAAAACAATAACAAAAACAAGATTCAATAACACATTGACGATCCCGCCAACAGTCAAATAATACATCGGCCGTTTCGTATCACCGAACGCACGCAGAATCGCATACCCGAAGTTGAACAGCATAAGAAATGGAAAACCGGCAATCAAAATCATCAAATACAACCGGGCCATCGAAAAAATCTCAGCAGGAACATCGGTCACTTTCAACAGCCAACTGCAAAAACTGAACCCTAAAATCATCATGACCGCAGATAAGCCAACCGCAACCGCAATTGCAGTGTGCGTCGCATGGATAGTCCGTTTATTGTCCTTTGCGCCGAAGCATTGCGCTACAAGCACATTGACGCCTACTGAAATCCCCATAAACACATTGATCAGCAATCCGTAAATTGTTGTAGATGCACCAATTGCCGCCATGGACTGATAGGACGCAAAACGTCCGATGACCATCAAGTCCGCCGCATGAAATGTATTCTGCAGCAACGTTGTAAAAATCAACGGGATAGCAAATTTTATAATTTTACTTAAAAGAGGACCCTGACACATGTCCATCTTATTGTTCTTAGCAAGAGCCATGGGATAAAAAAATAAACCTTCTTTAATGATGCAAAAAATACTATTTTATTACTATACCTCATTCTGCGTAAAAAAGCAAATCAGATCAATAGGATTTTTATGATTATTTTCCCTTTTTTTTTGTTTTTTTTTCGATTTTCATTTGAAGTTATACGCTTCTGAGGGTATATTGATGTATTATAATTTTATAATAGTATAAGGAGTACAGGAGTTTTTATGGGTGGTCCGATATTGAATCTGCTTTTCTTTGGTGATGTTGTAGGAAAAGGAGGCAGACGGGCAGTTGCGTCAATCACACCGCAGCTCCGGCAGAAATATAATTGTCAATTTGTGGTAGCCAATGCAGAAAACAGTGCATGCGGTGCAGGATTGACACAATCCAGTTTGAAAGAAATGCCCGGAGTGGATGTCTTTACCGCCGGGGATCATGTATGGGACCGGAAGGAATTTGAACAGGAAATCAACGGAATCAAAAATGTGATCCGCCCTGCCAATCTTTCCAAAAAACAGCCGGGCAAAGGCTGGGATTATTTCCGGAATCCGGTGGGCGGTGATGTGGCTGTGATATCCCTGATGGGTAAAGTCTTCATGAAAGACAGCGCATATTGTCCATTTGAAACGGTGGAAGAAATTCTCAAAGAAATTCCGATTACGGTAAAATGTATCATTGTGGATTTTCATGCGGAAGCGACCAGTGAAAAATTGGCAATGGCACATTTTCTGGATGGGAAAGTGACAGCTGTTTTCGGCACACACACCCATGTTCAAACGGCAGACGCCAGGGTATCTGCAAACGGAACGGCAGCGATCACGGATGTGGGCATGGTCGGCGGAAACAACAGTATCCTCGGACGGAGTTGTGAAGATGTATTGCGTAAATTCCGGATCGGTATGCCCTGCAAGCTGGCAGTTGTGGAAGAAGACATCCGCTGTGATGCGGTTGTATTGAGTTATGAAATGAATACAGGCAAAGCGGTCTCACTGACCCCGCTTTCCATTATGTTTGACCCTGATAAGGAGATTTGAAAAATGAGCGTACCTGAACTTGATTTGAAACGTGTTGATATTCTTGTGGATCTTGCACTTTCTGAAGACCTGGATGAACGTGGCGACGTGACAACCAATTCCGTTATCCCCGAAGACTTGAAAGTCAAGGCCATTCTGTTGGCAAAAGAAGATTTGGTCTGTGCCGGTTTGCCGGTTGCAGAACTGGTTTTCAAAAAATTGTCTGCCGACTTGAAATTCAAAGCATTGGTAAAAGATGGTGATGTTTGCAAAAAAGGTACCGTAATGGCAGAAATCTATGGTCCGGCACGCCCCATTCTCATTGGCGAACGGACGGCATTGAACTTTCTCCAGAGATTGTGCGGCGTTGCCACCATGTCCAACCGGTATCAGTCTCTTGCGGGGGAAAAGATGCATGTTCTTGACACCCGGAAAACCACTCCCGGCTGGCGTAATCTGGAAAAATATGCCGTAGCCATGGGCGGCGCTCATAATCACCGGATCGGGCTGTTTGACCGTGTGATGTTGAAAGACAATCATCGGGAATTGGCCGGTTTGGAAGGCCCCGGCGGCATTCTCCGCAGTGTGGAACGCGCCCGTGCCATGTACCCGGATCTGGAAGTGGAAGTGGAAATTGACTCACTGGAAGAATTGGCAGAAGCCCTGGAATCCAAAGCGGAATATATTCTGCTGGATAACATGTCAACCGCTGATATGGCGGAAGCAGTCCGTATCACTGCGGGCAGAGCGAAATTGGAAGCAAGCGGCAATGTTACGATCAGCCGGATTGAAGAAATTGCGGCATCGGGCGTGGATTTTGTTTCCTCCGGAGCCTTGACCCATTCTGTTAAATCCAGCGATATTTCTCTTGATATCATTTCTGAAAAATAAGGCTGGTATGATTTATGCTGAATGATCGTGACTACATGCGGCGGCGCCGTCGGGAAGATTCCGATCCGGAAACGACCGGAATGCGCTGTCTGTTTCTGTTGATCGTAGCCAATGTTCTGGCATTTATCCTGTTCCGCAGTCCGGATTTCCGTTTGGTACCCCAATTATTTCAGAGTGGAGATTATTGGACCATTCTCACTGCACTGTTTATGCATGACGGCTTATGGCATCTGTTTTTCAACATGTTTTCGTTATACATATTCGGGCAGATGGTTGCGCCGGTGATTGGAACCAAACGTTTTCTCTGGCTGTATTTTGCAGCCGGGATCGGCGGTAATCTGCTGTGGCTGCTATCCAATCTGGATTCTCCGGCGGGATTAGTCGGGGCGTCCGGAGCCGTTATGGGCGTCATCATGGTATCCGCAATGATGGCACCGGATGTGGAAATGTACCTGCTGTTCATTCCGTTTCCTGTAAAATTGCGCACGATGGCAATTGTATTTCTGGCATTGGAAATCTTCAGTCAGATTACGCAGCCGGACTCCCCGGTGGCATATCTGGCACATATCGGCGGGTTCCTGATCGGCTATCTGTTTGCAATCTTGTTCCTGAAACAATATGTCCGCTGGGATCCGTTGCGGATCCTGAGCGGCGGGAATAATCGCCGTTCCGGGAATACCAATCCGTACAATTGGAAAGTCAGCGGAAAGAAAACAACAACATCATCGGCGGCACCGGGAGAAAATCCGGTCACGCAGCGGGAATTGGATATGCTTCTTGACAAGATTTCAAAGCACGGGATCAATGCGTTAAGCGAAGCGGAAATGGCACGTCTCCGTCAGGCGCGGGAACAAATGCGCGGGAACAAATAACCGCAAAGAAAGGTGCGGAACATAAAAATGGAACTGGGAACAGAAATTTTTCTTGCATGGCGGTATTTCAAACCGAAACGCAGTGCAGTATCTGTGATCACCCTGATCAGTATTATCGGAGTAATCCTCGGGGTGGCAGTGTTGATCGTTGTATTAGCGGTCATGACCGGATTTACGGATCATCTGAAAAACAAGCTGCTGGAAACCGGAGCACATGCACAAATCCGGAAACAGATCCGGTATACACCGCAAATGCCCGGCGGATCCTCCGGTGTATTCACGGAAGAAGAGGCGGAAGAAGTGTGCGAAACGGTGAAAAATAACGGAGGTGACGGTGTTCCTGTACTGGTCTCACCGGTATTACTGCAAGTAAATGACATCTTTGCGCCCAAAGCATTGATCGCCTATAATCCGGGTCAGGACAAAGGCAAACGTATTCCGCTGGAAAAGGCGGTACGTTCCGGTAAACTCTCTCTGAAAAAAGATGAGATCATGGTCAGCGAAGTCATTGCAGGTCAATACGGCTTGCGTACGGGAGACAAGATTCTGCTTCATTCGCCGACTCACTTATCCCGTCTTGTGGAACGGGACAAGGAAACGGGGCGTTACAAAGTATCCGACAAAGCGGAAATGTACCTGCCCGGAGAATATACCATTACCGGGACATTTTCCTTTGACAAATACGATTTTGACAAAGATATCATGTTCATGGGACTGGATGCAGGGGACTCTCTGTTCAATCTGGATTACGGTTCTGCGACCCATGTTTATGTATGGACGAATGACCCGTTCAAGATGGATCCATTCACAGAAAAGTTGAAATTTTCTCTGTACAACATGAACCCGAATCTGGAAATGCACACCTGGAAAGATATGCACAGCCGTATTCTCGGGGTATTGGAAGTGGAAAAGAATATGCAGTTTTTCCTGCTGATTTTTATTGTTCTTGTTGCCGCCTTCAGTATTGCCAATACATTGATCACCACTGTGATCCAGAAAACACGGGAAATCGGGTTATTGAAAGCAATGGGAACCTCTTCCGCCGGAGTCATGCGGATTTTTCTTCTGCAAGGCTTTTTTGTCGGTGTTGTCGGCTCCATCGGCGGCGTATTGCTGGGGTGGCTGGTCGTGATCTACCGGATGAACATTCTGGCGGCAATGCGGTTTATCAGCGGACAGGAGATTTTCCCGAAAGAAGTTTATTTATTCCGGGAACTTCCGGCGCACATTATCTGGAGTGATGTTGCGGTAATCACAATCATATCAATTCTGTTATGCACATGCGGGGCTCTTCTCCCGGCACTCCGTGCGGCATCACTTGACCCGGCAAAGGCATTGCGTTATGAATAACATTGAAACAACACCATTTTTGAAAGCGGAGGAAATCCGTAAAAGTTTCCGGATCGGACAGGAAGAGATTCAGGTTCTGCGGTCCGTCAGTTTCACTGTTGACAAAGGAGAATGGATTGCCCTGCTCGGTGCATCGGGCAGCGGAAAGACCACCTTATTGGATATTCTGGGCTCTATCTCAAAACCGGATTCCGGTTCGGTTTCTGTTGATGGCGTGGGATATCATACATTGAGTAAAAACGGACTGGTCCGGTTCCGCCGGAAAAACGTAGGTTTTGTTTTTCAAGCGTACCACATTCTGCCGGAATTGAATATCCTGGAAAATGTAATGCTGCCCTCCCTTCTTGACGGATCTTCCCGGAAAGAAACAAAAGAAAAAGCCTTGCATCTTCTGGAAAAAGTCGGCTTGAGTCATCGTCTGACCCATCGGCGCGGGGAAATGTCCGGCGGCGAACAACAGCGTTGCGCCATTGCCCGTGCATTAATGAACGATCCGCAACTGCTGCTGGCGGATGAACCGACGGGGAATCTGGACTCTGTAACAGGACAAGGCATATTGGAATTGTTCCAGCAACTCAAACAGGAAACAGATACGACAATTATTATGGTAACACATGACCGCCGGATTGCCGGTCTTTCTGATCGGATCATCGAATTACGTGACGGGGTCATTTACAATGGGGACACACAAGTATGATTGCACGTCTTACCGGTAAAGTATTGGAAGCCAATTTTACAGAACTGATTCTGGATGTTCACGGTGTCGGTTACCGTTTATTCATCCCCATCAGCACATATGATGCACTCCCCCGCGTGGGGGAAGAAGCCACACTGCGCTGTATCATGCAAGTCCGTGAGGATGATATTTCTTTGTACGGCTTTGCCACGGCACAGGAACAGGGAATTTTTGAATTGCTGATCACCGTCAACGGAATCGGTGCAAAAACAGCATTGAACATTCTGAGCAGCATGAACATCCCGGGGTTCTGTGCAGCAGTGGCTCAAGGGGATGTAAAATCCCTGAAAAAGATCAATGGTGTCGGACCGAAATCGGCAGAGCGGATCATTGTGGAATTGCGAGATAAGATCGACAAAGTCGTACCGGAAACCCAGTTCCAACAGCAGTCCAGGGCAGAGGAATCGTTCAAAGAATTGGATGACGCATTGATTGCATTGGAAAAACTGGGTTTCCCGCGGGCAAAAATACAAAAAACTGTCACCGATGTCGCGCTCGCCATTCCGGAAAATCAGCGGTCTTGCGAAAATATCATCCGCAAATCGTTGGCAGCCCTCAATCGTTGACCGGAGTATTTTTTTATGAATGAAATCAATACACACTCCAATACGATATGTCATCCTTCCTATATCGTATTGAACATCCCTTCCCCTATGGCGGAAGTCATTCAATCTCTCAGGGCAAAATACGATGTCCGACGGGCATCTCTCCCTGCGGAAATCACCTTGACCGGATCATCGGGAACCGGCTTGATTGAACCGGGCCAGGATATTGAAATGATTGCGGCGGAAATGAATCGGGTTGCAAAGACCTTGCAGCCGTTCACCGCACAATTTTCAAAATTGGAACGTTTCCCCAATACAGATATTTATTTTCTGACGCTGAACGATGATACCATGTTCAATCACGCCCGTCTGGCGTTGGAAAATACGGCGATCCGTTTTCAGCCGACGCCCTACCCGTATACAGCACACTGCACCTTGAAATTACGCAGCGAACCGACGGATGCCGAACTGTTGGAAATGTTTTTTATGGATGTTCCGAAAACACCATTCCAGCTGTCTCAGATGTCCTTGTATTCCCTGCCGGATACAGAAAGTTGCGAATTGCTCCACACTGTCGAATTCGGCAGATAACAACAATCAGTCATAAAGTAAAATGTAAGGTATTCAACTCATGACAAATTTCATCAATAACGTACTCAAATTCTTTTTCCTCATGACCCCGTTCTTTGTGCTTTCCATGTTTCTGGTTTACACGGCTGGATGGGTAGAAAAATCAAAACGCAAACTGGCAATCCGGGTCGGATTAGCAGTATTTTCAACCGCCGTTATTCTGTTCATTTTCGGCAGCTGGATTTTCAAAATCTTCGGGATCACTCTGGATGCGTTCCGGATCGGCGGCGGTGCATTGCTTTTCCTTTCTGCTGTCGGTCTTGTCAACAGTAAAGTGGAAGATAAAAAGACATCCAAAGATGACGAAGAATCCACAGAAGAAAAGGTCTCCTCCATCGCGGTTGTCCCCCTGGCAATCCCCGTTACAGTCGGACCCGGTACAACAGCGGCATTGATTCTGTTCGGTGCGGGAGCCGCAGGAAAAGCCCAGACATACATAACCGGGGTAGCCGCGCTTTTTATTGCGACACTCATGTTGACCGTTATTCTTTATCTTGGCACAGGGATCGAACGTTGCGTGGGGAAACGCGGCATCATGATCCTGAGTAAGATCACCGGACTTGTTCTTGCTGCATTGGCATCCCAATTGATTTTTGACGGGATCGGCAAGATTCTTGCGCAATATTTGAAATAAAATACAGTGTGAATACAGAAAAAAACAAAAAAATAAGTTGAAAAACAAAGAAAAAATGCTACATTACCTGCAAGGTTTATAAATTATATAATTTAAAAGACAGCGCAGGTAACAATGCAAACAGCCGAACAAACTGATCATACAACGACAAATCCGGTTTTCGGGTTCACCATTCTGGGCAGCGGAAGCAACGGGAATGCAACCGTCATCCACGGTCCGGAAGGTAACATTCTGCTGGATGCCGGTTTTTCCCGGAAAGAATTGGAACGGCGTATGCGTCAACGCAATATTGAACCGTCCGGCATCAAAGCACTTCTTCTGACCCATGAGCATACGGATCACGTTCAGGGGTGCCGGGTATTTGCGGATCATTACAATTGTCCGGTCTACCTGACTGCCGGAACAGAAAACAAACTGCCGTGCAAAAATTGTGTTCCGGCGCAAAGAATTCTGATCGAATCCGGGGCAGTCTTCCAACTGTGCGGACTCCGCATTGAAGCATTCAGTATTCCTCACGATGTGGAAGAAGCGGTTGCTTACACGTTCCATTGCGGTAATAAAAAACTGGGCTATGCAACCGATCTCGGCATGACCGGCATGATGGTACTCAATCGGCTTCAGGCTTGTAATGCATTGGTGTTGGAATCCAATTACGAACCGTCTCTGCTTCAGGCATCAGGACGCCCCCTGCCCCTGAAACGCCGGATCATGAGCCGTCACGGTCATTTGAGCAATGCGGCTGCGCTGGAAGCGGCGGAACAATTGCTCCATGATGCAATGTCCCATATTGTTTTTGCCCATTTGAGTACAGAATGTAATGATGAAAATAAAGTGTATGACGGATTATGTCATCTGCTCCAAAACTGCCAACGGCATCACCATATCTGCCCCCAGGTGGCAAAACAGCATGAACCGCTGGATACGGTTTGGCTCTGATAAAGGGAGGGAGAAAATTAAATTATGACTCAGGACAGCACCTTGAAAATCTCCTGTCATCAATGTATGCAGAAACTGGACGTTTCCTCTCTGGAACCGTTCAGCTATATCAGCTGTCCTGTCTGCAATGCTGATTTAATTGTCCCGCAATGGTTTGATTCTTATTTGCTGAAAGAACCCGGGGAAAGCGGCGGCATGGCTACGGTTTACCGGGCGCATGACCCGGCACTGGAACGGGAAATCGCAATCAAAGTCCTCAGTCCGGAATACAGTAACGATCCATTGCGTTCCCATCAGTTTCTTCAGGAAGCCCGGACTGCGGCGACGGTAAACCACCATGCCATCGTCGCCATTTACACTTGCGGCGTTTACAAAGGACAATGCTACATTGTCATGCAGTATATGCCCGGAGGTACGCTGGAAGATCAATTGCGCAAAGCGAATGGAAAACTTCCCGTTGAAACCGTAACGGAATGGATCCGGGATGTGGCAGAAGGTTTGGAATGTGCCCAGAAATACGGCATTGTCCATCATGACATCAAACCGGGCAATATTTTACTGGATGGTGAGGGGAATGCAAAGATCGGCGACTTTGGACTGGCACAAATGATCCGGACACAGGAAACACCAGTGGAAGGACAAAGTACATTCTCCCGTTTCTGGATCAGTCCGAATTATGTCAGCCCGGAAAAAGTCCGCACCAATGAGGAAGACTACCGGGGCGATATTTACAGTCTCGGCGCAACATTCTATCATCTGCTGACCGGATCAACGCCGTTTACCCACAGCGATATGGATGAATTGATCCGGATGCGGTTGACGGAATCTCCTATGCCGCCCCATTTTCACAGAGCAGAAATCAATACGGAACTGTCACAATTGATCATCTCCATGCTGGCGAAAAATCCGGATGACCGGCCATCTTACCGGACGATCATCAAAGTATTGAACCGTATTCTTAAAAATCATTCGGCATCCACTGTCCCTTTGCATGTGCGGGAACTCCGGAAAAATAAAATTCAACCGGCGTATAGTGAAAAAACAGATTCCCTTCCGGCATCCACCCCTGCCCCGAAACGGATGAAGGTTTTACTGTCAGTATTCCTTCTGTTTCTGCTGATTTTTGCGGGAACCATACTGGCACTGCGTCTTACTGCTGCCCCCCCGCCAATAAAGCAGGAAATGCAGGTTCTGCCATTCATTTCCGCGGATTTTTCTGTGGGGAATGTGGTCGGGGCTGAAAAATCGGCAAAAGAAGCAGCCCGGAATCCGGCATTGACAGAGGAACAACGTTTGCTTGCCGCCTATCAGTATGCCTGTGCATTGTATTTGCAGAAAAAACCGGATTCCGGAAAAAAAATCAAACAACTTCTTGCTCAAATGAATTTGAATTATCCGGAAAAGAAATGGAAATCGCTGTATATTCCGCTGAAACAAATGTGTGAACCCGGGAAAAAACTGCGTCTGACCGAACGGGAAGGTGCCTCCATCCCCCTTATGACCCTGGCTGATTTTCTGATCTTTGCATGTTCCAACCGGAATCATAAAGAGATATTCCATGCCTTCCGTATTCTTCAGGAACAATTGGCAACCTTGCCGGAACGCCATTGGATCCGCCTTTGCTGGGAACAGCGTTTTCCTCTCTGGCAGAATATTCTGGAATACGGACTCGCCGCCGATTCAACGGTTGAACCCCTGTTCCATATCAAATCTCTCAACGGTAAAAAATCGATGGGACTGAATAATACGGCAAAAGAAAGAAAAACACTCTTCTCCTCAGAAACAGACACAGAGAATGACGCGGATATCCCCATTCCGGATGTATCCGCCGCCGCATTGAAAGAAGCTGCTGAACGTTACAACCGGCAGAACCGCCCCATGCCCGGCGCACCATGCGTTCTGTCATTGCAAAATACACAGGAATATTTGGAAGCTCTTCCGGCGGAAAAGCAGGATGCAGAACGGAAACGTCTGATTTTTATGTGCAATCTGATTCCGTATATCGTCCCCGCTTCCGGCAATAATCCATTCCAAACCGAGCATTTCGCTACGCTTGACGGGAAAGAATACCGGGATGGACAACTTTTATTCAGTGCAAACTTTGTCTCATTCAAAAATGAAGGTGGTTTGCAGCGTATCGAATGGAATCAGATTCCATCCGGAGAAATTCAGAAAATTTTGAAATATTATATCTCTCTGCAGGAAAAACGCGATAAAACTGCTGTCAAAAAAGTATTTCAGCAGGAACTTGCCACGGCTTATATCCGTTACGCTCTCTTCTGTCAATGGTATGGACACTATGAAGAAGCAGAAAAATATGCGATCCGGACATTAAAATATCTTCCCGGCAACAAAACCAATAAATTATTGATCCAGCTGTTGCTGAAATGAAATATGGAGTATGAAACAATGAAACTTAACACAAAATTCATGCTGGTAACAGGAGTCACAACGTTTCTTATCCTGACTTGCGTCCTCCTTGCCGCCCTTTCCTATCTGACCGGGACCTTGAACAAGATCCAGCAGGATGCAAGCGAATATGCCGTAAAAGATATGCAGTTCCGCGCAAAAAGCAATTTACGCCGGTTCGGCGATATCCTTTCTGCCACCCACGCACGGGCTTCCACGTTCTTTACATCCCAAAATCTGCCGAAAGAGGAAATGCTTTCTATTCTGACGACCAGATTTGAACATTCCAGCGGAACAGATGCAGTTGTTATCGGGAAATATAATCTGGATGAAAATGCGGATTTTCTTACCGGTCAATTCGGTATGATTTCCCTTCATAACGGCAAAAAAAAGAATACGACAGATTTCCCCGGCTTATATGCAATCATGCGGAAACATATCGACGGCAAACAGAAAAAAACGGTCTTTGTTGTTACTGCGGACGGCGAATGTTGGATCCTGAATGCAACAAAAGGGACTGGCTCAAAAGGGATGTTCTTTGCGGTCCGTATCTGCCCCGAAACGTTGAACGGCACTTCGCTGGATCTGAAATCCGGTTTGATCATTATGCGCGATGATAAGGTGCTTTATCAGAATTTTGAGGTCTTCGGCAACAAAATGTCGGACCATGTACGCAATGCGCTCCCCGCTCTGGCAATGCAGTTGAAACGTTGTCAGCCCGATGCGGTCGCATGGAAAACATTCGATGATGAACAGGGACGGCATAACTGGCTCGCCGGTGCCACAGTAATCACACCATCCTGGCGGTCCGGAGAATCCTGCTTGCGCCTTATCCGGCTTTATGAATATCAGGAAATCATGTCGGATGTAACAAAAATGCTTCATTCTCAAATTCCGACCTTGCTCTTTTACACTTGCATGATCCTGCTGCTGGGAATCCTGCTGCTTCTGCTGCCGTTGTTCTATTTCTGTCAGCAATTGACTATCCCGATCGTCAATGCCGGATTATTTGCAAACAAACTGGCAAGCGGGGATTTTTCCGCACAAAGCACCAGCGAGGATACGGGAATTCTGGAAATTGATCAATTGACAAAATCCCTGAATCACATGCGTGATCATATCAATGCCATGATCGGTAAGATTCGGCGCAATCACGGCAGAGAAGCCGATGCACGGCAGGATGCCGAAAACATCAACCTTCTCAAGTCAGACTTCCTCGATGCCATGAGTCTGGATTATCTGGAACCACTGAACTCCCTGTACTCTTTTGCCGATTTATTGGAACACAGGGCGAAAGAACGCGATCAAATCTCCTCCGAAAAACTCCTGACGATCCTGAAAGCCGTACATCTCAGTATGGATGAACTTTCTGAAATGACCGGGATCATGGCGGATTTGACGGAACTGGATGCCCCGTTCCGGAATGCAGAACAGGTCCGGGAAAATGTGCCGACACATGAACTGCTCCAACTGGTCAATGAACAGTTCGGACAGAAAGCAAAAGAACGTTCCATTTCTCTGGAATTCCGCTACAACGCACAAATTCCCGTAAATATATCGGTCGATAAAGCAAAATTCCTGCGTATCTATGGTACGTTGTTAAAAACATTGTGCTTTTCTTCCAACCGTTCCGCCGGTATCAGTCTCGCCTGGACAACAAAAGAGGATTACCTGGTCCTGACCTGTACCGGAAAAAATGAGCAGAATCCCGCACCTCTGGAATATATTTTGTATAACAGTACACATCGTCCTCTGCGGCAGTTTACATCGTCCTTCGCCATCATTCATTTCACCATCATACGCAAACAGCTCGAAGCGTTGAACGGGGTATTTGATGTGCGGTGCCCCGATGATGAAAATTATGAAATCGAACTGCAATTCGACATCAGCGGAAAAACGGATGTACATTCTGTCCCCGATACCATTCTTAATGTCAGACCGAAACGGAACTCAACACCCGCAAAAACAAAAATCCCGCAGGATGAACTGTTCCGGATCATGTCCGATATCTGCCGGCAATGTCCGGAACCGCTGCCCGTTCTCTTATGCGAAGATGATGAGTCAGACCGGATTCTTCTGACAGCCATGCTCCGCGGGCTGAATTGCAATGTCACAACTGCCGATGATATCAAATCAGCACAGAAAATCCTGGATGAACAAGCGTTTAAAATCCTTATTCTGGATCTGCAGATCAGAAATCTGGATTACAACACGTTCCTTCAACAAATCAGAAATTCAGAAAAGAACCGGGAACTGTTCCTGGTGGCTCTCGATACCATCCAAAGTAACATGGAAAGTCCGTTAAAACTGGCTGGAATCGATAGAACTCTATTGAAACCCATTCATTTGGATGAATTAACCGAAACCGTGAGTTTGTTTTTACAAAAACAGCACTGAAAAACGATAACTCCTGTATGACAGGACTAGAGCAAAGGAGAAACATGTATGACAAAAAATGAACTGAAACAGACGATCCAGCAACTTTATATGCATAACCTGACCTGTTCCCTCGGTAAACGCCCCGAAAAGGCATCCGATCTGGACTGCTATCAGGCACTCGCCCTTGCCGTTCGCGATATGATGATGCAGCGTTGGATCGCAACGAAAGATGAATACGAAGATCAGAAACCGAGAACCGTTTATTACATCTCCCTCGAATTCCTCATGGGCAGAACGCTCGGCAATGCCATGATCAATCTCGAACTTTATGACGTAGCAAAAGAAGCTCTCGCCGAATTGGGCAGAGATGTGGATTTCCTCCGCGATATCGAAGTCGATGCCGGATTGGGTAACGGCGGACTCGGACGGCTCGCCGCTTGCTTCCTTGATTCCATGGCAACTCTGGAACTCCCCAGTTACGGGTACGGGATCCGGTACGATTTCGGGATCTTCAAACAGATCATTCAGAACGGATATCAGGTGGAAGAACCTGACAACTGGCTCGCTCGCGGTAATCCGTGGGAAGTTCGCCGCCCGGAACTGGCAAGAATCATTCATTTCGGCGGCAGAGTCATGAAGCACCCCGACGACAAAAACCCGTACCGCAGAAAATGGGTCGATACACAAAATGTCCTCGCCATGCCTTATGATACCCCCATCCCGGGCTACAAAAATAATACGGTCAATACCCTCCGTCTCTGGTCCGCAGAATCCCTTTACGGCTTCAATCTGGCAAAATTCAATCAGGGCGATTATATCAGCGCAAACCTGGAATCTGCCATGGATAAAAATATCACCCGCGTATTGTATCCGAACGATAACAATTACGAAGGCAAAGAATTACGCCTGAAACAACAGTATTTCCTTGTCTCTGCAACCTTGCAGGACATCATCGGCAGAATGAAAGCAAATAAATCCGATCTCCATGAATTCGACCGGGAAGCCGTCATTCAGCTCAATGACACCCACCCTGCCCTCGCGATCCCCGAACTGATGCGGCTCCTGATTGATATGGAAAACTTCTCCTGGGATGAAGCATGGGAAATCACAACCAAAACATTCAATTACACAAACCATACCCTGATGAGTGAAGCGTTGGAAAAATGGTCTGTCGATCTTATGGGCAAACTCCTGCCGCGCCATTTGGAAATCATTTACGAGATCAACTTCCGTTTCCTCCGCAATGTTTCCACCAGATTCATCGGCGATAATGACCGCCTTGCACGGATGTCACTGATTCAGGAAGTCCCCGAAAAAATGGTCCGGATGGCTTACATGTGTGTCGCCGCAAGTGAACATGTCAACGGCGTTGCCGCGCTCCATACCGAATTGCTGAAAGACGGTTTGTTCCGCGATTTCAACGACTTCTTCCCCGAAAAATTCGTCAATGTTACGAACGGGATTACGCCGCGCCGCTGGTTGAAAAAAGCCAACCCGGCACTCTCGGCTCTCATTACAGAAAAAATCGGCGATGCCTGGCCCAAAGACCTGGATCAGCTGGAATTGCTGCAGCAATACAGCAATGAAAAAACGTTCCTCAAGAAAATTGCTGCCGTTAAACGGGAAAATAAACTCCGGCTCGCGAAACTCATCAACGATACGATGGGAATTGAAATCAACCCGGATTCCATTTTCGATGTCCAGGTCAAACGACTCCATGAATACAAACGCCAGCTGCTCAACATCCTCCACGCCATTTCCCTGTATTTGCGGATCAAAGATAATCCCGCCGCCGATTTCACGCCGCGCACCATCATTTTCGGCGCAAAAGCCGCCCCCGGATACTATATGGCAAAATTGATCATCAAATTTATCAATTCCGTTGCGGATGTCATTAATAACGACCCCGATATCGGAAATAAACTCAAAGTCGTGTTCCTCCCCAATTACCGTGTCTCTCTGGCGGAAAAGATTATCCCTGCCGCGGACCTCTCCGAACAGATCTCCCTCGCAGGGACAGAAGCCTCCGGTACGGGTAATATGAAATTCGCACTCAACGGCGCACTCACCATCGGTACGCTCGACGGTGCGAACATCGAAATCAAAGATGCTGTCGGCGATGATAACATTTTCATCTTCGGTATGAATGTGGATGAAGTCAAAGCACTCCGCAATCGCGGTTATAATCCGTCGGAATATATCGCACGGATCCCCATGCTCCAAAGAATTGTCGAGCTGATCCGCGATAATTTCTTCTCCCCGGGTGAACGGGATCTGTTCCGCCCGCTGCTGGATAATATCATGCACGATCCATATATGTGCTGTGCCGACTTTGAATCCTATGCCGCAACACAGGATGCCATCGCTGAATTGTATAACAATACAGAAGCATGGCAGAAAAAATGTCTTGCAAATATCGCAAAAATGGGCATGTTCTCCAGTGACCGCTCCATACGCGATTATGCGGAAAAGATTTGGAATATCCAACCGCTGCATGTCGATTTAACAAGTAAACACGGCTTCAAACAGGCCGCAAATGATTTAAGTATCCGGTAACATCATGGAAAAATCTGTTTTTCTGAAAGAAGGAAGAGAAAAATCTCTCCTCCGCAGACACCCCTGGATCTTCTCCGGGGCGGTCAAAAAAGTTTCCGGCGATCCCGCACCCGGCGATACCGTCACCGTACGTGCCGGGAACGGCGATTTCCTTGCCGTCGGTGCCTATTCCCCATCCTCCGCCATCCCTGTGCGGATTTGGAGCTTTGAGGATGAAACGATCGACCGCGATTTCTTTCGCAGAAAACTCCAGGAAGCATACAGGATCCGCTCCCGGATCTTCGGTACGGTCATGCCGGATGCATACCGCTTGATCCATTCCGAATCCGATGGCCTCCCCGGCATCACATGTGATATTTACAAAAGTTATGCCGTATGCCAATTCACCAGTGCCGGTGCCGATGCCACCCGGATGACCATTGCCGAACTCCTTGCGGATTATGCGCCGAACGGCGTATATGAACGCAGTGATTGCGATATCCGTGCGAAGGAAGGTCTGCCGCCGCGGACCGGTGTCCTCACCGGTCCCGAACCGCCGGAATATATCGAATTTCAGGAAAATGGAATCCTTTTCCGTTGTGATGTACGCACCGGACATAAGACCGGATTTTACCTCGATCAACGGCAAAACCGTTTGGCTGTGCAGCAGCTCGCCGCCGGAAAAGAAGAGGTTTTGAATTGTTTCTGCTATACCGGCGGATTCGGACTCGCGGCGTGCAAAGGCGGCGCAAAACATGTGATCAACGTGGATACCTCTGCCGATGCCTTGAAACTCGCTCAGATCAATGCCGAACGCAACGGCTTTGCTCCCGATCAGTTTGAAACACTCTGTGCCGATGTATTCCAATACTTACGGAAATGCCGGGACAGCCGGAAGACTTTCGATATGATCATTCTCGATCCGCCGAAATTTGCCGATTCCGCCGCCGCTGCCGCAAAAGCCGCAAGAGGATATAAAGATATTGCTCTGCTGGCAATGAAACTCCTCCGCCCCGGCGGATTGCTTTTCTCTTTCTCCTGTTCCGGTGCAATGGATGATGCCTTGTTCGCAAAAGTAACCGATTCCGCTGCCGCTGATGCAAAAATCGATTTCCGCATCGTCCAATGGCTTTCTCAAGGACCCGATCACCCGGTATCCGCCGCTTTCCCGGAAGGACGATACCTCAAAGGTCTCGCCGGATTCAAAATCTAACTTTTTTCTGTATGGTGTAATTATGAATCTTACCGAATTTCTCCCCATGACAAAAGAAGAAATGCAGGCGCGTAAATGGGATGCCATTGATATCCTGCTTGTCACCGGCGATGCCTATGTGGATCACCCGTCTTTCGGCGCGGCTGTCATCGGCAGATTGCTGGAACATAACGGATTCCGGGTCGGCGTGATCGCTCAGCCGGATTGGAAAAATCCGGACTCGCTGAAACTCTTCGGACGCCCCAAAATCGCTTGCGCTGTCACCAGCGGCAATATGGATTCCATGGTTTGTATTTATACCGCAGGAAGAAGATTGCGGCACGAAGATATGTACTCCCCTTCCGGTAAAACCGGAATGAGACCACCACATGCCGAAGCCGTCTATGTCCAATTGTGCAAAGCCGCTTTCCCCGGCATCCCCACGGTCCTCGGCGGCGTCGGTGCAAGTATGCGCCGCCTGGCTCATTACGATTACTGGCAGGATAAAATGCGCCCGTCCATCCTCGTCGATTCCAAAGCCGATATCCTTGTCTACGGAATGGGCGAAAAAGCCGTCACGGAAATCTTTGACCGTCTCCGCGATGGAAAAGATTTGATCGGGATCCGCGGCACGGCACGCTATGCCGGAGGAAAGGAAACACAGGCTTTCGTCCCCGGCGAAAATGATGTCGTCCTGCCTTCTTTTGAAGAATTCTGTAACGATAAAAATGCCATCATGCGCCAAACCGTCACCGTGGAAAAAGAAATGAATCCATGGTGCGGAAAACGGTTGATCCAAATGGTCAATGGCAGAATGATCGTTGTCGAACCGCCGCAACTTCCTCTCAAATCAGAGGAATTCGACCAGGTGGCGGAATTTCCCTATGTCGGGAAACCCCATTTCAAATATACGGAAAAAATTCCCGCCTTTGAAACCATTCAAAATTCCATCCCGGCGGTGCGCGGATGCCCCGGCGGATGTGCTTTCTGCGGTCTCGTTTTCCATCAGGGCAAAAATGTGATCTCCCGTACCGAGGAATCCGTGTTGCGCAGCATCAAAAAATTACAGAATCAAAAATTCTTCCGTGGCACGGTTACCGATATCGGCGGTGCCGCCGGCAATATCTTCGGACACAAACCCAAAAACCCGGAATTGTGTAAAAAATGCCGCAGATGCAGCTGTATGTTCCCGGATCCATGCCCCAATTATAATGCGGATGAAAAACCCTTACTGGATCTCCTCCGCAAAGCGATGGCACTCCCCTGCGTGAAAAATCTCTTTATCAATTCCGGAATCCGACTCGATTTGGCTTTGATGCAGCCGAAATTGACAAAAGAAATCATCCTCAAACATGTCTCCGGTCACGTAAAAGTCGCACCGGAACATCTGGATGCCAGAGTGTTGCGTCTTATGCGCAAAGGCAAAGCCGATGAATTTCCACGCTTCCGGGAAATCTTTGAAAAAGTCAGTGCGGAAGCCGGAAAAGAACAATTCCTGATCCCGCTTTTCATTTCCAACTTCCCCGGCTGTACGGCGGAAGAAATGAAAGTGGTGGATGATTATCTGGAAAAACACCATTGGAGTCCCCAGCAGGTACAGGATTATATCCCGCTGCCCATGACCATTGGTGCTGCCATGTATTACGCCGGTACGGATACCGATGGAAATCCGATCGAAGTGAATCGCGGCTTAAAAGAACGACGGGAACAACGAAACATGCTGCGCCGCAAACGGAGTGGCTTCACCCCTGGTGCCTATAACAAGGATAAAAATGGTGAAACCCGTTATTTTCCTCCGCGAAAAGACGGTAAAACCTTTGAAAAATCCGGAAAAAGATTTGAAAAGCGTAAAAAATAATGTTGTGACATCTTGATTTTTCCGCTGATTGTGATATATTAAAGGTAAGTGCCCGGCTGATGGAATGGCAGACATATCAGACTTAAAATCTGACGGTGAATAACCTTATGGGTTCGAGTCCCATGCCGGGTACCATTTTTTTATCTTTTCCATTTCCTTTGTTTTGCACAATTCCGTTTTCCTGTGGGATAATAAAAGTTATATTTCCACGCACCATGCTTGCTGCCGGTTATTTCATCCGCAAGTTCTCCGTTTTATGAAGCCAAACTCATAGAATCAGTCAAATGACGCAGTGCGGATGATACAGAAAATCTGCCTATTTTAAAAACTTCGATTTACTGGCTTTACCAAGCGCCCCCTCAATGTCAACCAAAGGTTGACAAAAAATCAAATCCCGGATTGAAAAAATATCTTCTGCGTGATATATTACTCACGATAAGGTGTAAAGTTAACAGCATATTGCTTGACGGTTTTAACATAAAATGTCTATTTGTCTCAAAATAGTAATTTGATGACAAGGGTAATGTCAAAGGAAATATGAAAAATTGAAAACTAAAGAGTGCGAACGGGAAGTACATCCGAACCCGTCCGCAGTCAAGCCGAAAATCGGCATAATCGGTCGCATTAATGCTCCCTTTTATTCCGTTTTAGGCTGTGACA
>JAFVSW010000316.1 GCA_017503545.1 Lentisphaeria bacterium
ATCGGAACGCCATATCCGTCAATGCCGGTCTTGGTTAATGTAGTTCGATGCCATATTCCCAGGGTTACGCTGCGCTTCACCCTGGGCTGTTTGACTCTTGCCGCCCTTTCAGGGCTGGTCTAACAGTGATTCTAAATTCTTTGCATTGAGTCTTTTCTTATATGAATTCGTGAGTACTTCAAATTGAAAATCTAGCAGTTCCCGGAATTTTCAAGCTCAAAGGAGATCTGATTCTATGGCATAAAACATCGAAGAGGCAAAAAAATCAAGATGAGGTAATTTCAAAAGGTATATATACATCATCCCGGCGACAAAATAAACGAATAAATCTTCTGTGCGCTTGACAAGTGGAAACAGAGGTGTTATATTATATATAACAGAATATAGCAATTTCAATATAAACATAAGGAGAATAAAAACATTATGCTTCACTCAAAATTCAAAATCCACGCTCTTTTGCTCGGATGTCTCTTTGCGGCATCATCGCTGTTTGCAAATGGATCTTCCTATTTCAAAAATGACGATATCTGGCTGTTGACCGGCGACAGTATCACATTCACCGATACATACCGCGCTGCCACAAAACGGATGTTGGATCATTTTCATCCGGATAACAAGATCACCTTTGCCAACCGCGCCGTTTGGGGTGTACGCTCCAACTATAAAGCAAAAATCGACGGTAAACCGACGGTTGTCAGTATCATGCTGGGGATGAACAATGTAATCCATCGCGAATATTCCCATTCCCCGGATTTTACAAGAGGGGCGGCGATTTACAAGAAAAGTATCAGCCAGCAAGTGGATTTCTATCAGAAAATGGGATGTCAGGTATTGCTTTTGACGCCGACTTTGACTGATGAACGTGTTTCCTCTTTCTTCAGTCCCATGTACACAAAACGGGGCTTGGAACTGTATTGTAAAGCAATCTGGGAAATCGGCAAAGAAAAAAATTGTGTGGTGCTGCCCGTTTCAGAAGAATTTGAAAAATATGATGACTCTTTGGGACCGAATCAACTCCCTCGAACCGATGGTGTTCACCCCTACGGGGAAGCTCAATATCGCATCGCATGGACCATTTTACAGCATTTGAATGCCGCAGGGAAACTGGATGGTAAACGGGCAAAATCTCCCATCCCCGCACCGGTTCCCGTCAAAGTCAAACGCGTGACGGAATTTCTGAATGGCAAGGATGAAAAAGCGGTGTTTGCTCTGACTGCGGATAAAGCTGTCACTTTCCGTTTGACATGGAGTTTGGCGGATGAACGCGGCAGCGAAATGATCACGCTCAAAGCCAAAGAAACGAAAAACTGGACACTTCCCGCATCCGCAAAAGCATATGCACTCAATGTTGGACATCAGAAGCAGGCTGCAATGGACTTCAAGACCAGTGACGGCAAATTGAGTTTTTATCTCATCGACCTGGCAAAAACCCGGGTTTTGAAAGCGAAAAACGGTGAAATCAATCTGGAATTGCGTACAATGCCCAAACCGACTCCTGCCAATAAGATTTTCTATCATCAATCCTATACCGCAATAAATGGCAAACGGGCGGAAGGCGATTTGATCGGGACCTTGTGTATCCGGGAATATAATGACGAATTGTGGCTTTCCGGCAGAGTGTATGACAGTGAAATCAACACAAAAGAAAAAAGATGGATCACCGGACGTGACAACGTACAGTTGATGCTGGACTTCAGAAAAGGCAGCCGTTTTGCCAATTTGACACCGGACCGCGATACCAACATGGTTCTGATCGCCCCCAGAGAAAAACCGGAATTCTCCCTCATGGCACTTGCCTGGTGGAGTCCCAGATATCAATACACCATGCATTCCAAGGGACAACGGAATAAAGACGGATATTCCTGGATGTTCGGATATGCAGGCATGATCACAGATTATTCCCCATTCGATATCCGCAAACTGGATTATTACGGAATCAATATGACCATCGTGGACATGGACAGCAAAGGGGTTTCAGTTAATACCCTTCAGCCCAACCCATTCCCGATCAATCTGGAAAAGAGCTTGAATCAGTTGATGATCGTTGACCGGAAAAACAAATTCCCCGGCGATACAACGACCACAGTTCAGTGTTTCGGCTTCTGATTGATTTCAACAATCGAGTAGGAGGTTGCACCTTATTGGTGCAACCGTCCTCTCACACCACCGTACGTGCCGTTCGGCATACGGCGGTTCAACAATTTGAGTGAAGTGTATTATATCGTTTTAAGATATCGTCATATCCTAGATACTCAAGTTGCTTATTGGTGATTGTAGTGGTCATTATCCAAGTACCGGCTATACGCCAAATGCCTGAACGGGTATTTGCCCACTCCCACGCTTTTGAGCGGGAAAC
>JAFVSW010000046.1 GCA_017503545.1 Lentisphaeria bacterium
CGGAAAAGGCTTTGCGCAGTGTCATGTTTCTCAATCCCACCATCGGGATACAGAAAGCTCATGAGTTCATCCTGAGGGGCGTTCCCCAGGGAACAACTGAGGCGGAGTTCCTGATCCCTGCCGAAAAGGCTGTTTCAGTGCCCCTGCGTTGGGAAGAAGGGGGGTGCAAGGTCACTCTGCCTCCCCTGGGCCCCTGGAATGCAGGCTGGCTCAAGATTGGCGGAGAAGGAGAAAAAAGGTGATTGATGATCGCTCCTGGATCGCCCCATCCGACGGAAGACCCCGCTTCTTCAAAGGCATGCTGCGTTCGTTCTCCATTATTCATACGGCGAAACCATTGGAAAAATAACAGCATCATGAGAATTTTTACTTTCAAACCTGATGAACATGCCGGACGCACCTTCGCAGAAATTCTGAAGGCGGTCGAGTCAGCCGGCGAGCCGGCAATCATTTCGCTGCAGCCGGGGCGTTATCTCTTCCGCAAAGAGGAAGCGGCTTTCTGTGATCAGCCGGTCAGCAACACCGTTGTTTACGATGGGAATATCCCCCGCAAACATGTGGGGCTTCTGCTGGCCGGGATGTCTGATCTGACCATCGAAGGGAATGGAGCCGAATTGCTGTTTGACGGAGATATGAGTTCCATTGCCTTGCTGAACTGCAGGAATATTGTTTTGCGGAATTTTTCGGTGGATTACCTGCATCCTCGGGTCGTGGAAATGCGGTGCACCGGATGCCGCGGCAGGGAAGCGGATTTCGAACTTCATCCGGACAGCCGGGCCATGCTTCGGGATGGCAAACTTATTTTCCTGAATCCGGACGGACAGCCGGAGGCGGCGGAAAAATGGATCGTGCAATGCGCGTCCGCCGACGGGCAGAGCAATCAGCGTTCCCCGTTCCATCCATATGCGGAAGCGGCGGAATGTGTCGAGCTGACTCCGGGAAAGTTTCGGTTCCGTTACCATGAGCCCCATAATATAGAGACCGGCAGTATCTGGCAATTCCGTAATCCGGCCCGAAATGAAAACGGCATCTTCCTGCACGAATGCCAAAACGTGGAATTGGATCATCTGAAACTGTATTTCACTCCGGGACTGGGAGTCATCGCGCAGCTGTGCAGGGATTTGAACATACACGCCCATGCCCATGCTCCCAGGCCGGGAAGCGGACGCGCCTGTGCCGCCTTTGCCGACTGCATCCAGATCTCCAGCTGCCGTGGGAATGTGCGTATTACCGACAGTCAATTTTCCGGTTCGCAGGATGATCCCATCAATATCCATGGTACTTATCTGGGCGTGAATGAATTTGATGAAAAAAGACTTTTGCTTGAATTCAAACATCCGGAAACATGGGGATTCCTTCCGTTTTCCTCTGGTGATGAAGTTGCATTAGTCGATGCAGAAACACAAGAACGCCTGCAGTTTGCACAGGTTCACCATGCTGACCTCAAAGATTTTCTGCACATAGACTTGTATCTTGATTCGGTATTCCATATTAAAGACGCAGGGAAAAGATATGTGATTGAAAATTTATCGGCTTGTCCTGAAGTCCTTGTGCAAAATAATTGTTTCAGCTGCTATCCGACACGTGGCTTGCTCATAACGACCTCCGCACCGGGTATTGTGCGTGGCAATACGTTTCTTCAAGCACCGCCGCGTCCGGCAATTCATATTGCCTCTGATGCCAGCAACTGGTACGAATCCGGCGGTGTACGCGATCTGTTGATTGAAGAAAACACATTTGAAGGTTGTGTTGTTCCGACAATCAATATTAATCCAAATAATAACGATCAGTATCCGCTTCATCATGGAATCCGGATCAGGAATAATACATTTCTCCATTGTACTCTTCCTTATCTGCATGCCCGGGGATGTGCAGAAATAGACGCGGAAAATATTGAAAAATAAATAAGCTTTGCTGCGCGATTTTTAATGAAGGAAATCTACCCTGATATCCTTTTGAATTTCAAGGCGAACATCAGCACCGATATGATGAATTTTTCGAAGTTTTATTTTGCTTCATTTGATTACTCCGTGACAAGGAAGAAAACCTTCGGTTTTAAGTGAAGTTGTGCCTGACGGCACAGTGAAGAGAAGCCTTCCGTCTTCGCCCTACGGGCTACGCCGCGACAAGTGCGTCTTCGTTTGCCATTTTTTTGCAAAAAAAATGGCGGTCTGGCCGTGATTTAATCATAACTTGTTTTTTGAGGGTTTTTAAGAGGCGGGTGTATCGAGAAGCGAAGTAAAAAAAAAGAACGCCGGCGGTGGATCCGTTCCGGCGTTTGTTTTTTTTATGGGAGGATGGGTTATTTGGCTTTTGTTTCCGTCACTCCGGTGGCGGTGACTTCCAGATCGCTCGGATTGTGATCGCAAGCGCCGCCGTCGAAGTCGCAAACAGCAATCCCCAGATCAGAATCCCGATCATGCCGTTTCCGAATACCACGTCATAAAACGTAAACGTCCCGCCGCCCTCACCGGCGTTCCCGACCTACAAGCCCGTTTCCTCGCCAAACAAACTCGCACTGATAAAAAAGAACACTATGATTAGTCGTTTCATAACCCTCTACAATTTGGATTTATTTTTAGATTTTTTCTGTCTCAGGAAATCATTAACCGCAAAAAACTGGCAACACTAATCCCCTATTGCCATTATGTATTTAACTTGAGCAGGGTTTCTTATTCTATATTACCCAATAATGTATTGGTATAGAAAAAGCGCCAATCTTTATTATTAATAACAATTTTGTTGCCATTTTGCTTCATCCAAGTAATACATTTTTGATTGTCGGCTGTTGAAAAATCAGAATAAAAACTGTACTGTGGAAACCCATCGAAGATTAACCCGAGAGAACTTGCTGCCGTATGACAAAGTTGC
>JAFVSW010000317.1 GCA_017503545.1 Lentisphaeria bacterium
CGTCGAAGAACCGTTTTTTTATCTTCGCCCCCCCATGAAAGACAAAAAAACACGGAAGTTTTATCTTGCATGCAAGCAGATAAAAATAACAAATCCGGGAAAGCAAAAACGCTCAAAGAGCGTCAAAATAATCAAAACAGCGACACAAATTTTTTATTTCGCCAGGAGAGATTCACGGGGGATAAATTTTAATTTCAATGGAGTATCATCGGTAAGCGTGCCGGTACGGATGATCTCCAATATCCGGTCAGAAAGTTCATGCACCGGATGCGCCAATGTGCTCAAAGGAGGATTCTGTATTTCGGAATACGATTCATTGTCAAAGCCGACAACAGAAATTTGATCCGGGATCACAATCCCATGTTTTGCCGTATAACGGTAAAAGCCGCATGCCATACGGTCTGTATCAAAAAAGACCACATCCGCGCCCGATGCCATTACATCAGGACCGATGGTTTCTCCCGCCTTAAAATCGGGCAGATCCGGATCAATACGGCTGATTTTCATTGTAACGGCAGGATCCTTTTCTGCCATTGCCACTCCACAACTGCGGCTTTTCAAATTGCCGCAATAAAGCAAATGACGGAACCCCATTCGATCCAGCTGACAAAGCATATCATATACACTGGTTTGACGGTCCACCTTCACTGAAAAATCACCATGATCACTATAACTGTCCACAAAAATAAATTTCATGGGATAATGTTTGCAATGTTCCTGGAGAAAATCCTGAAAATTACTGGATAAACCGTGGAATACCACCGCATATTCCGCAACACCGGACCAATGAATCATCAACTGTTCAAAATCCCGGATATTGCCGGGCTGTAATTTGCCGAGCATGGGAAAATATCCGTTTTCCATCAACATGCGGTCAAGACTGTTCAGTTTATTCAAAGAGGCACTGACGTTGAAGTCTTCAAAGAGAATACCGACAAAATTTTTCTTCTGCAAACGCAGATTGCGTGCCGCCATATTCGGCACATAATGATATTTCTCCGCCAAAGCAAGGATCATTTCCCGCTTTGCCGGAGATACATGATCCTGTCCGGAAAGTACACGTTGTACAGTCCGGACAGAATATCCGGAAAGTTCTGCAAGTTGTTTCAAGGTTATCATAACAGCAGAAATTCCGTTTTTATCTTACAGGGTCACGCCGTCTTTGAAAATGGCGATCTGCATGTCTCCGAATTTTTCGCTCGATGTCTTTTCGCCATTGGCAACCTGCAGGATGTATTTGGCAAAATCCAGCGTTTCCGGATGACTTTGTGCATCCCAATCGATCCAGTTGGCTTTCTTTTCCGCCAATGCACGATTCGTTGCAACTTTAACCGTCGGAACAACGGACCCCATGGGATTGCCGCGCCCGGTGGTAAAGAGGATCATATGACATCCTGCCGCAGCAAGTACGGTACATGCCACAATATCATTGCCGGGACCGGTCAGCAAGTTCAAACCGGGAGTCTGCAATCTGGCACCGTAAGGAAGAACCGCTGTTACCGGGCTGGTACCGCCCTTCTGCACGCAGCCGAGAGATTTTTCTTCCAGCGTAGTGATCCCGCCCGCTTTATTGCCGGGAGAGGGATTTTCATAGATGACCTGATTATGACTTTCGTAATACTGTTTGAAATCGTTGATCATTTTCACACAATCATCAAACACATCTTTGGTCACACAACGTTTCATCAGCAATGTTTCCGCACCGAACATTTCCGGAACTTCAGAAAGAACGGTTGTACCGCCCTGCGCCACGATCCAGTCGGAGAAACGACCGACAAGCGGGTTGGCAGTCAAGCCGGAGAAACCGTCAGAACCACCGCATTTCAAGCCGACTTTCAATTCGGAAACCGGGATTTCCACCCGTTCATCCACACGGTTCTGCTTCAATTCTTCCAACAAATCCAATGCTTTTTCGTATTCGTCCGTTTCTTCCTGCGCGATCATAAAACGGATATTCAGATTGGATATGTCGCCCAGACGTTTTTTGAAACTGTCCAGAGTATTGTTTTCGCACCCGAGACCGATCACAAGCACACCGCCGGCGTTGGGATGATGCACCAATGCAGCAAGCAGATCCGCTGTCATTTCATGGTCATCCCCCATCTGGGAACAACCGTAGGGGTGACACAACCCGATGGCACCGGTCGCTGCGGAAAGACGGTTCACCAAACCATTGACACAGCCGACAGTCGGGACGATCCACAGATCATTACGGATCCCCACCTGACCATCTTTTCTCCGGTATCCCATGAACGTTTCCGTACATTTGATTTCCGGCATGGTAAATTCCGGTTCCCAGGTATATTCCAGGATACCGGAAAGATTTGTGGTCATATTATGGGTGTGAATGTGTTCCCCCTGCCCGACGGCTTGAGTGGTGTGCCCGATAGGCATACCATATTTGATCACATTTTCCCCTTCTGCGATGGGGCGGAGCGCATATTTGTGTCCGTCTTCACGGATTTCCACGTTATCGTTCTGATGGATAATCATTTTCCTGTTGTCACTCCAGCTTTAACTTTTTCAGTAAAACCGGGGATCGTATTCAGATCCATACCCCAGAAGGATTCATTGCCGAGGATTTCTTCCACTGACGGATTCTTTTTGTAGAACTCAACCACATCCGGAGAATCCTGGATTTCGCATGTACGATAGAAATCGATCAGATATGCCATGGACTGTGTGAGACAGCAGGGCAATTCGCCTTTCAATTTCAGATAATCCAACAAGGTGGGCAGCACACGGACTTTCCATTTGGAAGTGGAATTCAGCGCAATGGAAAGCAATCTGTGATTTGCAAACGGATTGGCAAAACGTTCCAAAACGGATTCCGCATAAGCACGTTTCTGTTCTTCCGGCAGGGGAACGGTGGGAAGAACTTCTTCAAACAGAACGGTACGCAGGAATTTGCCGAATTTTTCATCCCGCACCATTTCATCCACAAAAGTCAAACCTGCCATGTGGGCACCGAGAACACTGGCGGTATGTGCGCCGTTGAGGAAACGCACTTTCCGTGTCCGGTACAAGGTCTGATCATCCACAAAAAGCACATCCAGACCGGCTTTGTCCGCAGGCAATTCTTTTGCCACTTCGGCAGGACCTTCGATCACGAAGAAGAAGAAGGGTTCACAGCAGGCAAGCAATTCATCTTTCACACCGGCTTTTTCCCAATAACGGGGCGCATCATCTTTCGGATAACCGGCAACAATACGGTCCACCAGGGTATTGCAGAAAATACATTTGTTTTCCACATAATCCCGGACATCGGCATCCGTGATATATTTCAAAGTACATTCTTTCAGCTTGTCGCCGTTATGTTCGATCAATTCACAGGGAATGAAAATCAAACCGGGCAAACCGGCTTTGCAGCGGGCTGTAACGATTTCCGCAACTTTGGAGGGGAATGTATCGGCATCGGGACGATATTCGATCCCGGCTTCTGTGGTATTGGAAAAGACAAAACGCAATTCCGGCAGCAGGGCACTTTCCCGCATCTTTTCCCGTTCAGTCACAGCATTGATGCAGCTTTCCACGCTTTCCACAAGATCCATTTCTTCCAACTGTTTGCCGCCTTCCACGCCGCGGCGGACAACATGATACAAGCCGTTCTGTTCATTGATCTTGCTGCACATGCCGTTTTCCAACGGCTGAATGATGCGGACAGATCCGTTGAAACAGCCCTGTTTGTTCATGCGGTCAATCATCCAGTCGATAAATGCACGGAGAAAGTTTCCTTCTCCGAACTGCAAAACTTTTACCGGACGAGTCAATGCTTCTTTTCTTTTCAATGATTCCATCGGAAATGCTCCTTCTTAAAATTGTACAAGATCTTTTACGTTGACAGCCTGCCCGGTCTTCATGGAAATATTTGCAGCAATACCGGTCAGAATCGATTTTGCACCATCAAGATAGCCGGCAGCATGGCCCAGCGGGTCATTTTCCGCACCCAGGAAAATGTGATTCAGCAACAGCATATCGCCGCCGCCATGACCGCTTTTATTTTTCACTTCATAAGTGAATTCCACCGGTTTGCCCCACAGCGGCTGGAAAATAATTTCCGGAACCATGGTCTTCTTATCTGTCATGAGTTCACGCATACCCGGAGTAGCAAAATCTTCCACAATGTCAGAATTTACAAACGGGTTTTCCACCACATTGAATTCCAAACGGCCTTTGGTTCCGTTGAAGCAGACACGATACCCTTCCCACGGAGCATGAGCATACAAACAATAGTTCATGACGGTATTGTTTTCATAACGGACCATGACGTTCATATTGTCTTCAATGGAGATCCCGTCACCGAACACACTCTGGTCACGATAGTAACTGTCTTCGTGTTCTGCATCATAATACAACTGTTCCGTCAAAGAACCTTCCGGAATACGGATGGCAAATGGATCTTTTTTGGCGATTTCGCTGCCGCGGACGCGGGAATAAAATTCGGTCACACCGCGATTTTCCGCATTTTCTTTACCGTAAAATTTCAGGTCAGCCATACAGAAAACAGTTTTCGGCATGGAATCCAGCCACCAGTTCATCAGGTCAAAGTGATGCGTGGATTTATGTACCAGCAAACCGCCGGAATTGTTTTTGTTCCGGTGCCAGCGGCGGAAATAGTCTGCACCGTGGGATGTATCCAGCAGCCATTCAAAGGTGACGGATGTGATCTGACCGGCAATTCCGGATTTGAGCAATTCTTTGATCCGGGTATTACGGGGAGAATAACGGTAATTGAAAGTGACAATAATATTTTTACCAGTGCGTTTTTTGGTATCAATGATCTGCTGGCATTTTTCAGCATCAATGGTCATGGGTTTTTCGGTGATGACATCGCATCCCAATTCCATAGCACGGCAAATGTATTTGTGATGAGTACGGTCCATGGATGTAACGATCACGGTATCCGGCTTGATATCAGCAATCATCTGCTCAAACTGAGCGGCTTTATAAGTGGGAACAGGGCCGATACCATATTTGTCAAGCAGTAATTTCTGACGATGATCCATGCGGGTCTGGTTGGTATCACAAAGAGCGCAAATCTCTGCAGTTTCAGTAAAATCCCCTGCAATTGCTTCCAGATACATAGAACTGCGTCCGCCGGTTCCAACCAATACATACTTTTTTTTCATGTTTCCGATACTCCTTTAAGTATAGAATTTTTCATATTTTGCCATCGTTGGCAATTTTTCATTTTTAATCTACATCCGATTTGGCAAATGTCAAATTTTTTGTTGATTTTTCCGGAAAAAAATAAAGATTTGAAATTGCCCCCATTTCTAAAAACAGGTTCTTCGACGGTTTGTACCACAATTATGCTCAAAAATATATAATAAACAAATACAGAATGTAGAATCGACCTGTTTTACACGTAAAATAAGTATAAACCTTAACGTCCAGACAAACTTGGATTTGCCGATAGACAAGCCCTGACAGGGCTGGTCTAACAGTGATTCTAAATTCTTTCGGACATTGAGTCTTTTCTTACATGATTTCGTGAGTACTTCAAATTCAAACTCTAGCAGCCCCCGGAATTTTCAAGCTCAAAGGAGATCTGATTCTATGGCATAAACCGTCGAAGAGGCGATAAAACAGAATGTGATTTTACTTAAAATCAAAAATGACGGTTAGAGAATGATCTGCCGCTGTGTGTTTTAAGATATGCTTCAAACGCATAGGCTTTTTCTTTGGATGAAAATGCAATAGCTGTTTCA
>JAFVSW010000318.1 GCA_017503545.1 Lentisphaeria bacterium
CATTGATCATTTGCCGTGCCTGGTCAAACATGGCAAAATTCGGCATCCGGGGATTCTGTTGGCGGTAATCTTTCAAACGGATACTGACGCCATCGCCTGTAACAAAGGCGGGATATTGTGCCGCCTGTAAGCCGTAACGGATCCGATTGCTGACATATACCCGGTAATCCAAAGGCAATTCTTCTCCGGCGTAACATTCTGTTTTTGTTTCCATACCGGGAATGGTCAAGGTAGAAAAATACAGATTTGCATTATCTTTTCCGGCATCGGCGGGCATTTCCGGGGCAGGGGTGACCTTGAATGTGAGCAGTTCTGTTTTCTGATTTTTTCCATTGACACGTACCGTAAACGGCGGGATTTGATAGGTTCCCGGCTTTTCCACAGTGAATGAAGTGGATACGGTATAGGTCACTGTATTTTTCCCATTGATGGAATACATTTGTGTTTGACGGGAAATATTATTGTGCCAAACAAGATCTTTTACCGTTGGCAATACCGGAGTGGAAAGATTGCCTTTGGTTGATGTCAAAGTCAATTGTGCGGTCATTCCGGCGATCGGTTGTTCCGGGCGGATCGAGAGGGTGACATCTGCGGCAGAAAGCAGATATCCGGTTGTAAAAAGGAAGAAGAAAAGAAAAATTCTGTTTATCATCATACTATGCACCTCATTTGCTCATTACCAGTCTTTTTCCGGATTCTGCATGGGAGTGTTGCGTTTCTGCATTTTTTTCAGCAAATCTCGCAAATCTTTTTCATCTTTTTCCATGAGATTCAGAATGGCTTCCGCCTGATTTTTATCGATATCACGTTTTTCATCTTTCGCCTGTTCCTGCTTTGCATTTGCAGATTGCGGCTGTTGTTGCGGCTGTTGACTTTGTTTCTGCTGATCCTTCCCGTCATTTTTTGGATCCTGTTTCTGCTGTTGATTTTGCTGCTGCTGCTCTTTGGAACGATCTTTTTTCTGTTGATCGGCACCGAGCGCCTGCAATGCTTTCTGCAAATGTTCCTCTGCTTTTTTGCCGTTGTTTTTCTGTTGTTCCTGACGGGCTTTTTGCAATTCTTCCGCGGCTTTTTCCGCACTCTTTTTCATTTGATCCTGCTTGAGTTTTTCCGCCTGCTGACGATATTGTTCCACAGCCTGTTGCGCTTGCTGCGTTTGTCGCTGATTCTGTTGATTCTGTTGATTCTGTTGGCTCTGCTGCTGATTTTGTTTCTGCTGCTGATTTTTTGCCTGTTGTGTTTGTTTTTGCGCCTGCTGTTGGCGTTTTTTCAATTCTTCGATTTGCTTCTTTAATTCTTCGGCATTCTTACGGTCGCGCAAAAGTAACTGTTGATTATTGAATGCGCCATCGACTTTTGCGATCACACTGTTGCGTAAACTTTCCCGGTACAGGTTTTCCGCTTGATCAAGGGATTGCAATGCGGTTGTGAGTTCTTTTTCTGCGGCATCGGGATTTTGATTTTTCAATGCTTCATTGGCGGCAGACATTTTTGCTCTTGCATCCAGGTGTGGCATGACGCCTAAATTCTGATATGCAAAAGCACGGATCTTTTCATTTTTTCCCTGAACGATCGCTTTTTCGTAATTTTCTTTTGCTTTTACATAATCTTTTTCCTGTTGAGCCTGAACCCCGGCATTGAAATATTCTTCCGCAAATGTATAAACCTTTTTTGTTTTTCCGGTATTTTTTTCTTCTGTTGTGGTGGCAGTCGCGGGGGCTTCTGCGTTTGGTTCTGCCCCGGAAAGCGTACAGACCGGTAAAAACAGAAGTGCAAGCAGCAGCGTTCCGGAAATATTGCGGCGGAGTGTTTTTTTCTTCTCCCGTTTAACATCGTTGAGGAGCATAAAGAAAATCAGGAAGCACAAAGCCAGACATAATGGTAAGACCGGACGTTCAATGGGGCGTGTCGTTGCCAATTGGGAACTGCCCTGTTTCCGTCCCAATCCCCGGATGGCATATTGCAATTCTTTCAAGCCGGGATCGGTCGCTGTAGAACGGACATAGATCCCCGATGTTTCTTTGGCAAGTGCAGCAAGAGCAACTTCATTCAACGGACTTTTTACGGCGTTGCCCTGCTTATCGGTCAATATCTTTTTTTCTCCTTTTTCATTGGTAATTTGAATCACAGAGGGATTTGCCGGATCCCCGATCCCGGCGATCAATAACGGAATTTTTGCTGCTGCCAATTGTTTTGTGACGGCTTCCGCTTTGCCTGTCAATTCATCGCCATCCGTCAAAAGGATCACTGCTTTGTGATTTCCTTCCGCGCCTTCAAATGCTTTGACCGCTGTTTCCAATGCAAGTTGGAGATTTGTGCCGCCCAATGGGATGGTATCGGTATCAAGTGCATCAGTCAATTGAAGGAAACTGGCTTTATCAATGGTCAGCGGGCATTGAAGAAAGGCATTTCCGGCAAACGCAATCAAGCCGAAACGGTCGCCGGGATTGTTTTTGACCAATTGTTGTACCAGCCATTTTGCCTGTTCGATGCGGGTCGGTTTGACATCATCGGAAAGCATACTTTTTGAGACATCAAAGAGGATGAGCATATCTCTGCCTGCGCCGCTATCGGGGAGAATTTCCCGTCCCCACGCCAATCTTGCGGCGGCAATGACCGCAAAGAGGACAGCCAGGATCAGCGCGGAAAAACGTAAATAACGTTTTGTTTTGCTGAGATTTGTATAATTCTCAGCCAGTTTGACCGAATGAAACAGTGCGATAGCAATTTTTTTCCGTTTTGAAATGCCGATATACAGCACCAGAAACAGAAATGGAATCATCCAGCACAAATGCCAAAGATACCCGTCCGATAAGAAAATCATAATTCATCCATCCCTTCCAGCGTGAAACACCATAAACGCAAATCTTCCGGCGGTTTACTGAAGGTTCCCCCATTGACATTTATGGCTGCATGCTCTGTTTGTTTACTTGATACAGTACCGTATTTAGACATAGAAAAACGTTTTTTGTTCCATTTCCAAAGTTTGCTCATTTATTTCAACGCCTTTCCGGGAATAAGGTGTACATGATCCGGTTGACATCTTTCATGCGGAACGGTTTCAGCAATTTTTCCGTGAAACCGAAATTCTGATGATCTGCAAGAATTTCATTATCGCTGTATCCGCTTGCGGCAATGGCACGGACATTGGGAAATTCCTTGCGTAGTTTTTGCAAAATTTCCGCACCGCCTGTATCACCGGGCATTGTCAAATCCATAAAGACCAAATCAAACGGCGTTCCGTTTTTTTCAGCCGCACGATATTTTTCCAAACATTCCTGTTCATTTGCGGCACATTCGCATTGACAGTTCATGATTTCCAGAATTTTCCGGAGCAATTGGCAAATACTGGGCTGATCATCGACGATCAGGATTTTGCCGCCGCCGCGATATTGATATTCTGTTTCATCCGGCTGCTGCGCCGGGGATACGGTTTCTTTTTTCTCCGTCGGAATCGCCGGGAGGTATAATTCAAAACAGGCACCTTTCCCGGATGGCGGTTCAATTGCCCGGATCATACCGTTGTGCCGCTGCATGGTTGCCATGCACATCGGGAGTCCCAAACCGTTTCCGTTATGGCGCGTGGTATAGAACGGATAAAATATTTTTTCTCTGTTTTCCGGGGGAATACCGGCACCAGAGTCAGAGATCCGGACCCGGAGATAGAGACCGGGATTTAATTTCAGCGTTTTCTTTTTGTGAATATGTACACTGGTCAATTCAATGTGAATGACCCCTTCTTCATTCATGGCATGGCTTGCATTGATCAGGATATTATTCAATACATGATAGATCTGTGCGGCATCCATCATGGCATCCGGCAGATTTTTTGCGCATGTAAATTCTGCCGTTGTTTTACGTGCCCTGAGGATAAATGCCGTTTGCCGTTTGAAAAAATCCTCCGGTGCAACCTGTGCAGTAATGGGGCTTCCCCCTTTTGCAAAACTTAAAAACTGATTATTTAATTTTACGGTTGCATCCAATGCCGATTTACATTCCAGCAAATTGTTTTTCACCGGACCGGGCTGTGCCATCATTTCCGCCAGTTCCAGATTGCCTCGGAATACGGTAAGCAGATTACCAAAATCATGTGCCATCCCGGCAGCGAGGGAGGCGACTTTTTCCATATTGATCCGGCGGTCATGTTCATTGCGTTTGTTGAGTGCAAGAAATTCCTGTGCAAGATCATGTATTTTCTGATCGGTGTTCCGGTCTCCGGTATCCGGGTAATTTTGCGGCGTATCCGTGATGATATGGCAAATGGTTCCCGCTGTTGTCTTGTTGCAATGTATGGAAAAACGGTAGAATAACAGAAGCAGACCGGGAAGAATAAACAATGCAAAACCGGCAAGCAAGATTACTCCGTGATGAATTTTGCTGTATACCAGATCTGTTTCGCGGCATAACATAAACATGGTGTCAGGTGTTAATTTTCTGGATGTACACAGCAACGATTTTCCGTTATGAGTTTCCCGGATTTCTGTTGTGTTTTCAGATGGTCGGTATATCAACGCAGCAACATCATTATCGTCCCCGAGCCGGAAAGGAACATAGGTATCCGGCAGCCAAATGTATAAAGACCCGCTCCGCGGATTTCTGCGATACCACGCAATGATCTTTGTTTCATCCATTCCGGTTATTTGCCCGGCAATTGCAGTAGCTTCTGCTTCAAACGCGGCAGTGCAAAGTTTGCGCATATTCTGAAACAACAATACGGCAAAACACACTGGCAGCAGAAAAATCACCAGCAGAATTGCCAGATAGAGCAGTGTGGATATCCGTTGTTTTTTTCCGGTCATGGATCGTTTCTTTCCTGTTTTCGTTTATAATGTAATATACAGCCTGTTGTGAAAATTTGCAAATTCTGCGCCCCGGATGGAATACGTTCTTTGATCAAAATTCTTTTTTTTCAACGTTGCGAAAGTGAAAATATTTTAATCTGTCGGAATTTTTTTGAGATTTCACCCTGTATTTATTGAAAAAATGCTTTTATTAGGCAATTTCTTCTCTTTTTTCTATGAAAAGAAAACATTTTGGCTTGACTATTGTAGTTTTACGGTATAATATACAATGGATAGACTTTACAATACAAAGTTTTTAATTGAAAAGGATGGTAAGGTATGAGTGTTATTGAAATTGAAAAAACAGATTTGATTGCCCCGAAAATAGGTAAATTGCTGATGTCTCAACTTCCCGGTAATTCCGGCGTAGCAATAAAAACTTCCGGTTCCAAAGATGATGTCGGAGTGAAATATTATTCTGTCCACATCGATGGTCAGGTGTTCGATAATATCCCCGCCGATGCAAATGGCGAACTGAATTTTAATTATGAAAAGGAAAATATTGCCGGAAAGATCACTTGTGAGGTGTTCGCCTATGATGCTGCCGGTAATAAGTCTGCAAAAGCTGCCAAAAGCACAATTACAATCAAAGATAAAACTGCTCCCAGCGAAGTGATCGGCTTGACCTGCCAACCCGGAGCGAATGAAAAGAATATCGTTTTGTCCTGGGATGCCGCAACCGATAACTCCACTGATCCGATCAGTTATGAAATCCGGATTGAAGGCGACAAGAAGATTTACACGAGCAAGACAACCAGTTTGACATTGAAGAAACTTACCGCCGGGGAAC
>JAFVSW010000319.1 GCA_017503545.1 Lentisphaeria bacterium
GGTCAGGATCAGCAGCAGAAAATGTTTCATAACAACTCCTTCTGAGAGAATTCAAATCTTTTTACCGGTTACTATATCACGCCTTGATCGATTTGTCAAGTTTTTTGCAGTTGTCGTAACTGCTTTTTTTTTTAATGAGTTGTGTTTTTGTTCTGTTTTACCAGTATCCCTCTGCCGCTGGTGAAAGGGTGTTTAAATATTTGCACGGGACCGAAAAGCGTATCTCTCTCAGCCCTTGAGATGGGGGAATCAAATAGACCATGGAATCGGTTTCCCTGTCGTACCGGATCCGGACTCCGGAAAAGGAACCGTTGGGACACCAGGAATCGATCCCATCGGGATCCAGATCGAAACAGATAAAGAGAAATGCTCCGAACCAATGGGTTCGCCAGCCTGCTGTTTTATCATCCAGTCCCCGCCCGACAACATCATTTTTCCGGACAAAAAAGAAATCATACCGTCCATTGCCGAAGTGGAATGGTCCGATCAGCACATACGGAGCCCCTGCTTTGTAGTAGATCCGGCATGGCACTTTTTCGCCACCGCAGGAAACGGTGATCGTTTCTGCGTACGGATAGCATGGAATCAGTCCGGTTGCGGAAAGAACCGGACCGGAAATCTGACCGGTGCCGGATGTCACAAAACAATCTGTCAGAAAGCTGCAAATAAATACAAGAATGCAGGCAAATACGAGTATCCGTGTGAAGATAATATTATTTTGCGGGGGGAGTTTACTCATTTTCTTACCTGACTTCCCGCACGTTCCGGCAGTGTTTCGAGAACTTTCCGCGGTACGGAAAAGCGGATTGCGCCAAAACCGTTTTGCGGAGGAAGTGTATATTCCACTTTCTCTTCAATCTCATGGAAAACGATCCGGGCATCCGGGTCCTCTTGCACAAATTCACCACGCAGGATCCGGGATTCTGTTTCTGCTTTCAACTGATGAAACACAACCCCGTCTTTGCGGACATAGATCCGGAAGTGGCGGAATACTTCACCGGATTCTTCCCGCCAGAATCCTTCAATACAATGATAAGCAGAAGAATGGCGGGGATCAATTTCGCACAAATACTGCCGGTCGTTTTCCCACAACGAGACAAGGCAGGAATATGGTGTATCTGGTTCTTCCTGATGCCAGCCGTGCCCGTATGGACCTTCCATGGAAAAGGGAGAGATCGCCAACGCCAGAATCAGAATCACGATGACTGTTGCCAGTATCCATTGAATGATTTTTTGTTTCTTCATGGCTGAACTTCCCTGTTTGTTGTTCTCACGCGTTAATATAGATGCCCCGCCGGAAATGTCAAGTTGAGCACAACTTTCTTTGATGCAATCTGCTGTAAGGCGTGAGGCGTCAAATAAAACACGGGTTGTATGGAAAGCACTCTTGATTTTTTGTGAGGTGGGGCTATATTAACGCAACTGCAACCCGGAGTGTGAAAACATGAGCAAAGTTCCCATCAGCTTGATCATTGACGACGGCGGCGTTGTCAATATGTACCATTACCACGATCTGACCCATAAGCACGAACAGCTTGTGCCGCCTGCGTTTACCATGGAGTTCGGGAATATCTGCCGCAAACACGGGGTCCGGGGCAAGTTCTCTGTGGTGCCGATCCCCGCCGGTCTGGGGCGTCTGGACAAAAAGAACAAAGTCAATGGCGTGGACCCGGCGCAGATCGATTCCTTTGTCCGGATCTGCAAAAAATATATCATGCCGGACTTCTCCATCACGCCGGAGATCCTGACTCATTTTCTCGCA
>JAFVSW010000320.1 GCA_017503545.1 Lentisphaeria bacterium
GGCGCGATTTGGCGTATCCCGGCGGAAATCCGTTATCTGGCTGACCGGATCGCCCATTGGGAACAGGGAATTGCTGCTTGTGAACAGGCATTACAGTCCTGTCCGGAACAAAAACGCCATGCTCTTGCCAGAGAAACAGCAATCGGCTGTTACATTTGCAATACACTCAAAACTACCCGGAATGTCAAACGCTGGTGGCTGAAAAATACGTATCTGATGGTGGAAACAGATCCCGTCAAAGCGGAAGTCATGCTGGATGAACTTTTAGAAATTCTGCGGGAAGAATACTGTAATGCAGAACAAACGATCCCTCTGCTGCGCTGTAATTCCGCTTTGGGATTTGAATGTGCTATGGAATATCCCGGCGATGAGGAACATATCCGGTGGAAACTGGGACTTTTGCAACAGGTATCGGATTTCGATATCCCGGCATACCGGCGTATTCTCCGGAAACGGATGGCGGAAGATCATTTCCCCGGTTGATTTTTACTTCCGCCGGGAAAATCAGATCAAATACAGCAAAAAGGAAACGGCACCGGCTCCGAACAGGGTCGCAACCAGATTCCACTTCCATTTCCATTGCGTAAACAGAACGGCAAGAAAGATTAAACCTTCCCGCCAGTTGATGGCGAATGTGTCTGCACTGCCGGTCCATAATGAACGCAATGGTGCTGTCAATACGGAGGCTTCCGCAAAAAAGATTACCGCCGCCGCGATCAATCCGATGGTGGCGGGGCGGACGCCGCTCAATAGACGCTGGATCGGTTTGCTGTCACGGAAATAAAGAAAGAATGCGGCGGCAAAAGTGACCAACAGCAGGGACGGAGTCATCAGCCCCAGAGTTCCGGCGATTGCGCCCGCTAATCCCATTTGAGTGTAACCGACATACGTGGCGGCATTCAGTCCCACCGGACCCGGCGTGATCTGTGCAAGGGCGACCATATTGGCAAAGGATTCCGGACTGATGAATTGATGGCGTACCACAAGTTCATCCTGAAAAAGCGGAATCATGGCATATCCGCCGCCGAATGTGAACAAGCCGATTTTTGCAAAAAGCAGATACAATTGAAAAATGGTCATGATTTTTTATCCTCCGCTTTCTTACGTGCCGCAGTGATACTTTGGGGTAATACCAGACCTGCTACACCCGCCGCGATCAATACATAAATGGCATTGATTTGCGGAATTAATACAAAAATCAGAAACGCAAGCAGGGCAATCAACAGCGCAAACGTGTTTTTGAATACACTTTTGCCCATCTTGATAACGGACAGCAGAATTAATGCGCAAGTCGCCGCACGGACACCGCCAAAAATGTGATTCATTGCCTCATTCCCGCTTAAACTCTGAAAACACATGGCTACCAGAAGAATCGTAATAAACGGGGGAATCACCACCCCGAACGCGGAAATCAATGCGCCCGGCAGTTTCGCTGCCCGATACCCGATCATCAATGCCATATTGACTGCGATTACACCCGGCATGGATTGTACAAATGCCACCGTATCCAGCATATCTTCTTTGGTCAGCATATTGCGTTTTTCAAGAAATTCTTTTTCCATGACGGGGATCATGACAAGGCCGCCCCCCATTGTGATCGCCGAAATTTTACAGAAAACAAGAAACAGTGTAATGCAGCGGGATAACATATTGATTATTCATCCTCTCCGTTATCATCGTTTTGCAATGCAAAGAAATCATTTTCATCGGGGACGGATTCTCTGCGGCTCATTTCCCGCCATTTTCCGTTCCCTGTTTCATTGGTCAGGATCTCGATTTTCTGTTTCATTTCATTGAGAACACTCTGACAATACGCTGCCATTTTCCGTGCTTCTTCATATTGCCGGATCATTTCTTCCAGCGGTACATTTCCCGTTTCCATTTTTGTTACGATGTCTTCCAGTGCATTCATCGCTTGTTCAAACGATAATTTTTTTTTATTCTGTGTCATTTTATACCTTGTTTGGAGTTTTTGAACTTTCATGATTTTTTCATATAAGAGGTAATTTCAAAAGTCCGGCAAAATTTGACTGAAAAAAGATTGTTGAGGAGATGAAAATGGTAGTTTGGTCCGGCGTCGCCTTGCGGCTGTGCCGTGACAAGGTGTGGATTATTTACCATCCACCTTCGCCACGGCTACGGCGGGACAAGCCACAAACGCTCCGTTTTCAGAACTCAGCAAGAGTTTTCAGGCATTTTTGAAGACTTTTGAAATTGCCTCATATGGAAATGTACCACGTTTTTCTGCTTTTTCAACCTTTTCTTTTCATTTTTTCTGAACGGCAAAAGGTGTGCGATTCCTTTTTCAACCTTTATTGCTTCAAAATTTTTACCGGACAGCGGTGTATTGAGTTTTGTATCAATATCTTTTTTGCAATATTTTACGGGATATCTGTGTATTTTACGGGATATCTGCGATTTTTTTACTTGAAAAGTCATAATAAAACTTGAACTTTATCTGTTTTAATTGTATATTTCCATGAATATAATTTATTCTTTGAACCAAATAACAATGGAGTAAAACAGTCATGGAAAAAAATTATGACTTTTTGAAACGGATGCGCGTCATCCACAAACCCGGCCGCAGAAATGCTTCTGCCGTATTGGAAGCCGGAGAAATCGAAATCACCAATTCCTGGCAGATCGCTGTCAAACAGAATTGTGCTGAACAGGTGCTTCAGGCAGCTGAAGACTTTCAGGATTATCTGCTCCGCAGTATGGAGGTCTCTGTTCCTGTTGTCCGCTTTGAAAAAATGGAAAAAGCCGCCAATACCATCCTTTTCACTTCCAAAGCCGATTATGTTGGAACTCTGAAGGAAGTGCCGGATGGTCAGTGCGCTTTTGCAATTGAAGTCAATGACGACTCCGTTGTTCTCTGCGGCGATTCCGACCGCGCTGTTCTTTATGGCGGCGTTCACATGGAAGACCGTATGAATTTCCGCGGGGCTCCCTATCTGACCAAAGGGTTCTCCCTCCGCAAGCCTTTGACCCGTATGCGCAGTGTTCACTCCGGATGCGGTATCGACCAGTTCCCGGATTGGCAGTTGAATGCGATTCTCCACGCCGGTTTCAGTGCCATCGACGTCTTTGTCAAAGCTCCGGATACCACAACTGCCGGTTATCTCAATATTAACGATGTGATCACCCGTGCAAACAAATACGGGTTGGAAGTCGTTCTTTACAGCTATCTGAACAGCTACAAACACCCGGACGACCCGGATGCCGAAGAATTTTTCGACAGTGTATACGGCGAAATCTTCCGCCGTCATCCCGGTTTTGCCTCCATTCACCTGGTTGGCGAATCTCTGGAATTCCCCAGCAAAGACCCGGCAACAACCGGTAAACGCCATCGTGACAGTATCATCGACGGTATTCCGGATACCCGTGTTTCTCCCGGCTGGTGGCCTTGCGAAGATTATCCGGCATATATCAAACGTATTGCCGATGCAGTTCATAAAGTCAAACCGGAAGCGGAAGTCATCCTCAATACTTACAACTGGGGCTGGACCGAACCGGAACGCCGTGCTGAATTCTTGAAAAAACTCCCGAAAGATGTTACGGTCCACATGACCTATGACATTTTCAAGATGAATATCCGTAACGGCTTGAAATCTCCGGTTATGGACTACAGTATTTCTGCTGATGTCCCGGGCAGTTATTTTGAAACAGAAGCAAAAGCCGCTCATGCCGCAGGGATCAAACGGCTCCGCTGCACAGCCAACCTTGCCGGTGCCACCTGGGACTTCGGTACTGTTCCCTATGTGCCGGTACCCTTCCGTTTTGCAAAACGTATGCAGGTCCTGAAAGAATATCTGCTGAATTACGGATTGACCAGTTTCTATGATGCACACCATTACGGCTGGTGGCCCAACCCCTGTAACGACCTTGCAAAAGAAATCTTTGCAACGGATGGCGAACAGGATGTGGAAGTCATTCTCCGTAAAGTTGCGGAACGTGATTATGGTAAAGAAGCGGCGGATAACATTGTGGAAGCATGGCGTATCTGGAGTAATTCCATGGATTATTATGTGGGAACCAACGAAGACCAGTACGGTCCGTGGCGTCCGGGTCCGGCATATCCGTTCATCTTCCAGCCGAATATTACCCGTACCATGTCTCCGAAAGAAATCGCTTTCCCGGCGGCTCCTCATGCACACTTTGGCGGTCGGATTATCAAGACATTGTATATGCCCTACGAAAACGTGAATCAGTCTCCCGGACCGCTCCGTTTCCCCGGCGAAATCCGTTCTCTGGAAAAAATGCTTGTCATGTGGGAACAGGGGTTGGAACTTGTCGAAAAAGCACAGGAGCTGATCCCCGCTCACCTGAAAGAAAACGGTGTGCTGCTCCGTGTATTGGGTAAATTCATCCGTAACTCCATTATCACTACGACAAATATGAAGAAATGGTGGATGCTCAATACAAAATTGCAGGCTTCCTATTCTCAGCAGGAAATGTTGGATATTCTTGACCAGTTGGAAGCTTTGGGCAATGCGGAAATCGCCAACGTCAAAGATACCTTTGAAGCAGTTCAGACCGACTCCCGTCTCGGTTGGGAACCCTCCATGGAATACGTTTGCGATGAATGGCATTTGAATTGGAAACTCCGTCAGATGCAGAGCATGTTCAATGAATTGGAAACCTATCGCGGTATCGTGAAACTGGCTGCTCCCATTGAATAAGCCTGGCTGAAAAGCAATAATAAATCTCCGGATTGTGTCAAACGGCATGATCCGGACTTTTTTTTGCCTCTTCGACGGTTTGTGCCACAATTATGCTCAAAAGTATATAATAAACAAATACTGAATGTAGAATCGACCTGTTTTACACGTAAAATAAGTATAAACCTTAACGTCCAGACAAACTTGGATTTGCCGATAGACAAGCCCCGGACGGGGCGGCAAGAGTCAGACAGCCC
>JAFVSW010000321.1 GCA_017503545.1 Lentisphaeria bacterium
CTCTGCGAGCTATGGAGGGCATCCTTCGCCCGCTCCGTTGCACTCCGCTTATTTTTGCCGAGGCAAAAAAATCTACGAATGGCAAGACGGGATTTCAAATCTGCTGTTCTGCCGATATAACGCTGTTCCGGCTGGGAATGACTGCGTAAAATGTAAGTATAGAACATTCGATTTCTCCAATTCTCTGCCGTTAGCCCTCCGTCGCTCTGCGAGCTATGGAGGGCATCCTTCGCACGCTCCGTTTCACTCCGCTTATTTTTGCAAGCAAAAAAAATCTACGGATAGCAATCCAAATGGCTTGCCATCCGTAGCTTTAGCGAAGGATGGTGGAGGCAATATTCGTTCCTCAAATCGAGCAAGAGGGCACAACAATTCTGACCATCCGTTTTAAGGAAGTCATTTAATTTTAATCCCGAAATCATCCGGTATTTTTCCAACATAAATCATATCGTTTCGGAACAATATTCGGAATAATATTAAAACAAATTGACATTATTCCGCATTTTTACGGAATTATTCCGCATCTCTGCTTGACATTATTCCGAAAGTGTGGTATAATATCTTTGTGAACAGAACTTTTCAGGAGATTTATTATGGCGGATATGATGAAAGTTAAAGATGCAGCAGCCCTCTGGGGATTGACTCCCCGCCGGGTGTCCGAGTTGTGCAAGCAGGGAAAAATTGCCAATGCCAGCAAAGAAGGCAAGGCGTGGATGATTCCTGCCGGAACGCCCAAACCGACCGATCAGCGTATCCGCAGCGGAGCTTATGCAAAAGTCGTTCTGCAAGAAAATCTGCCGTTGCCCATTGGTATTTCTGATTACCGTCTTGCTTCAACGGAATACTATTATATCGACAAAACCATGCTCATCAAAGATTTTCTGGATGAACGCCCCATGGTTTCTTTGTTCACCCGTCCCCGCCGTTTCGGGAAAACCCTCAATATGGATATGCTCCGCACCTTCTTTGAGAAGAGCGATGAAGATACTTCCGTCTATTTCAAAAACAAAAAGATTTGGGCGTGCGGTCAGAAATACCGGGATTATCAGGGAAAATATCCGGTGATCTTTGTTTCTTTCAAAGATGTCAAATGCGAAACGTGGCAAGATACTTACGGCAATATTTACAAACTGTTGCAGAAAGAATTTGAACGCCATCTTGAATTGTTGGAAAGTCCTGCCCTCAACGAATATGATAAGCAGAAAATCAAAGATTTTTTGGATGGTAAAGCTGATGAAAATGATTGTATGGCGGCATTTGCGACCCTTTCAGAAATGCTTGACAAGCACTTTTGCATTGCCCCCATTATCATTGTCGATGAATATGATACCCCCATCCAGCAGGGATATATGCGCGGATTTTACGATTCCGTCATCCGCTTTATGCGTAATCTTTTTTCCGGAGGCTTGAAGGATAACAAACATCTTTCTTACGGTTTTCTGACCGGAATTTTGCGTGTGGCAAAGGAAAGTATTTTCAGCGGCTTGAACAACCCTAAAATCAATACGATCCTTGAAAACAAATACAGTCAGTATTTCGGATTCACGCCGGATGAAGTCAAAGAAATGGCACGCTATTACAAGGCAGAAGATAAGTACGATGAAATTTGTGCCTGGTACGATGGATACCGTTTCGGCAAGTCGGAAATCTTCAATCCGTGGTCTGTCATCAACTATTTCAGCAACGAGTGCGAACCCAGAGCTTTCTGGCAATCCACCGGAAATAATGAAATCATCGGCGAAGTTCTGACCAATGCGGATGAATCCATTTATGAAAAACTCAACCAACTGCTGCAAGGAAAATCTGTATTAACTTACATCGACCCCAGC
>JAFVSW010000322.1 GCA_017503545.1 Lentisphaeria bacterium
ACCCACTGGGTAGCCACACCTTGTCGCGGCATAGCCGTATGGCGACGCCGGAACAAACTACCATTTCCATCTCTTCAACAATTCTTTTTCAGTCAAATTTTGCCGGACTTTTGAAATTACCTCGATTTATCCTATGCGTTCTGTGAAATAACGGTTGTCATTCCGGTTGTTGAAAAAAAACACTGTTTTCGACTTTTTTCTTTGTCTGCACTTGCAATTTCCGGAAATTGGGTGTATATAGTATACATGTTCTCTATTTTTAACATTATCAAACAACAAGGAGTAATCCACAATGAAATGTCTGAAAGTTTCAGGTATGATCGCTGCGGCTGCTGTTGCTGCCGTCCTCGCCGGCTGCTGCTGCCCGTATAAATCCGACATCGTTAATTCCTGTCAGGAAGAAGTCCGTATCCCCGTCAAGAAAACAACTGCCAAAGTCAAACTTGACGGTGTGATCGATGCCAAAGAATGGAAAGATGCCACTTGCGTTGATTATGTCATCGCAACGACACCGAATCCTCTTGCTCTCAAGAAAATGAAAGTTGCTGCTGCCGGTCGTTATTTTGAAGGCGGCAAAACTTATATCATGTACGATGATAAAAATCTTTATCTTGCATCCACCATGGATGACCAGGATGTTATGCAGTGGGGTAAAGAAGACCAGGGAAATCTCTGTACTACCGGTGACTTGTTTGAAGTCTTCCTGAAACCGGATGGTTCTCCCTCTTACTGGGAACTCTGGGGTTCTCCCAACAAACTCAGAACCACTTTCTTCTATGAAAGCTGCTCTTATCCTTTCGTTTCTTCTTCCCAGCAGGAAATGATGAAGGGCTTCAAAATCGCAGTCAAAGTCAATGGCACTTTGAATAATAATAAGGATAAAGACAAAGGCTGGTCCATTGAATGTGTCATTCCCCGTTCTGAACTGGCAAAAACCGGTGTTCCCTTTGAACCCGGCAAAAAATGGACGATCCTGATTGCCCGTTACAACTACAACAAAGATTTCGGTACATACAGCAGAGGACCCCAGTTCTCCACATACCCGAAGATTCCCCAGATCAACTATCACCTGTTGCCCTATTATGGTGTGATCGACTGGAAATAAGAGCTGGAATCTTATCCATTGAATTCAAGATCCGGATGGCATAAAACGCTATCCGGATTTTTTTTGCTGTTGTTTCCGGTATTGGCGCGGGGTGATACCGAATTCTTTTTTGAATGCGGTGGAGAAACTGTTATCATCGCAAAAACAAAACATGCTTGCTATGCTGCGGATGGGGATTACCGATTTTTCCAACATTTCTTTTGCCCGTTCCAAACGGCATTTCCGCAGATAATCACTGGGTGTGCCGGGGTATGCCGTCTGCCAGTACCGGTATAACGTCCGTTCCGATAAATCGAATTGTCTGGCGATATCTCTGACCGATAATGGTTTGCAAAGGTTGGTTTCAATAAATGATGCAATTTTATTCATTTGACTTGCAGGGTGCAGATCATCCTGTTTCCAGGTACGGAGAAATTTTAATTCTTCCAGGATTCCGCAACAGCAGAGATCGACCCGGTCCGCAATCGAAAAATCCTGACTCCGCGTCAACAGTTTCCGTAATTCCAATATTTTTGCTTCGATTTCTCCATTCATTTCGAATGGTTGAAAAATCGTATTATCTGTGGGTAAAAGACGGTTTGCTTTGAGTTCTTCCGTGATCGTCCGGGAGTAAGTAAAATAAATACTTTCCCGCTTTTTGAATTTGCTGGTGTTGAGTTTCATCCCCGGCCATTTGTAGATCACGTGAGGGAAGGGGGTATAATAGGTCTTGCCGTCGATGGTATCTTCCGAATATTTATCTTCACCGCCGAGCCGGATACAGACTTCCAGCGTTTGAAACGCCGCAAGCCCGTCATTGTCACCGGTATAAAGGGAAGTCCACCCGGATTGAATAACAGGATATGGAAAATCAATCAGTCGTTTCAGTTTTGAAAAATCAATAAAGGAAAACATAATGAGATACTATATCCTCTGTTTGGCAAAAAATCAAACTTTTAATGGCAGAAATATTCTTTTTTTTATGATTTTATCGTGTTATATTAAATGCAACAAACAACCAAAGGAGTTTTGTTATGGAACGATTAATTAAAGTCGGTGATGTCAAAGCGATTGCATCAAAGGATGTAAAAAATTCAAGAGTCGGGATCGGTTTTGAAAAACTGGACCGGGATGTATTCGACCCGGAAAATGCTTATGATCCGGTTGCCGCAACCGGTGTCAAATGGGTTCGTATCCAATCCGGTTGGGAACGGACGGAAAAGGAAAGGGGTGTGTATTCCTTTGAATGGCTGGATTCCATTGTGGACAATCTTTTGAAGCGGGGCCTTGCTCCGTGGATGTGTCTTTGCTATGGCAATCCGTTGTATTCCGAACGTGCCAAGACAGTATTCGGATCTGTGGGATGTGCGCCGATTTTTACAGAAGAAGAACGGACAGCCTGGGATAATTACGTGAAAGCCGTTGTTGCACATTACCGTGGTCGGATTCAATATTACGAGGTTTGGAACGAACCGGATGGACAATGGTGTTGGAAGCATGGAGCCAACGGAACGGAATACGGGGAATTTATGATCCGTACCTCAAAGGCGGTGAAATCGGTTGACCCGGAAGCGAAAATCATCGGCGGCTGTCAATGTATGGGCAGTATGCGTTGGGCAGGCGATGTATTTGCGACCGGAGCCGGAAAATATATGGATGCGTACAGTTATCACACGTATATGGCTTATGAATTGATGAATCGCGATTATCTGCGTGGGCTTCGCTCTTTTATCAAGCGTGAGAATCCGGCGATCGAATTGATCCAGGGGGAAACGGGAACACAATCCCGTTGGGGTCGTGCAGGAGCGTTGAGCGGTGCCGCCTGGACAGAACGGAAACAGGCAAAATTCATGGCGCGCCACTTTATGGCAGACTTTATGGATGATGTGAAATTCTCCTCTTATTTCTCCAGTCTTGATATGGTGGAAGCCTTGAGCGGAACGAAAGGCGATGTAAACAGTTATAAAGATTTCGCATATTTTGGCGTTCTGCGTGCGGAATTTGATGAAAACGGCAGAGCGACCGGGGTTTATACGCCGAAACCTTCCTACCGGACATTACAGGTGATCGCTTCCGTATTCCGGGAAGAATTTACCGTGGAAGACATTCCGCTTACTCATGCGGATGGCGGTTATACCGGGATTTCTCCCCGTATGCTGGCAAAGGAAGCCAGTTGTGATCAAATTGCCCGCGTGTGTTTCACACGCTCCAATGGCTCTATGGCGATGGCATATTGGCGCAGTTTGGATTTGTTGACCACGGATTATGAAGGAACTCATTCTTTCCAGGGATATGATTTACCGGGACCATGCCGTTTGATCGACCTTTATGATGGCGCGATTTATGAAATTCCGGAAAGTATTATGCAAAAAGAAGGAAACTTCACCAGATTTCTGCATTTGCCGATTCGGGATTATCCGTTGTTGTTGACATTTGGCGATTTTTTGCTTGATTGATCGATCGGGGGTTGAAAAAAGGGATGTTTTTTTATAAAATATTTAAGTTTTTGTCTTGTTTTTTTACTTTTTTGTATTATAATATCAGGGATTAGTGATTTTTTTTGTCTGCAGATAGTGCCGTTGTTTTCTGTGGATAAGTGCAAAGTTTAGTAGAGGTTTAATAAATGAATGTTCGTGTGTTTGCGCAGGAACCCGTCTGCAGACGGGTGAAGCCGTTCGGCTTCACCTTAATTGAATTACTCGTAGTAATTGCAATCATTGCCATTCTGGCAGCCATGCTGCTGCCTGCGTTGAGTAGAGTCAAAGATACGGCAAAGTCCTCCACCTGTACTGCCAATCTGAAGCAGGTCGGGCAGGTATTCCGCATGTATGCCAATGATTACTATGATTATTTTCCGTACAGCAGTTATATCCGTAACACGGCAGGAACAGGCGATGAACCTTATTGGCAGGATGTGGTCGCAAACTTATATAAAGTTCCGAAAGCCGGTGCGATGACAAAACTTACAGCTCCGCTGACGAAACATATTTTTTATTGTCCTTCCATGGATGTAGAATTTTATCGCGGAACAACGCTGAAAACCAGTTACGGGGTCAATGTTTATGCGGTTGCCACTACTGGTGGCGGCTGGCTGTTGCGTCAGCGTGTTGCAGCAAGTAAAACTCCGTTTCCCTCCAAGCAGAGCCTGCTTTCCGAAGCAAATGGTCACGCACATTTTTCAGCATACAACCGTTATCAGGAGTTCCCGACGTATCAGAAAGCATCGGATGCCGGGGTGATTACGGCATTGCATTTCCGTCATCATAAACGGGCGATCAATTCCTGTTTTATTGACGGTCATGTTGAGCGGAGAAATGCCACTGCTGTGCCGTCGTTGGAAGCGTACCCGGCAGCCAGTAATGCGGTTGTGAATAACACATATTTCAACCGTGGTGAACTTGCAAAGGGGTATGAATCTGTTACGATTCCGGGTTTGTAATGCGTATTAATTAATCAGGAGAATATTATGAAAAAACATTCACTTTTTACACTCATCGAATTGCTTGTCGTGATTGCGATTATAGCCATTCTTGCGGCGATGCTGCTGCCTTCTCTGAGTAAGGTAAAAGAAACATCCAAGCGGACAAAATGCAGTAACAACATCAAACAGGTCGGGCAGAACATGGTGCTTTATGCGACCGATTTCAAAGGTCACATGCCCCGGAAAGACAAAATCCGGAATGCCCAGGGGACGGATTGGGAATCCTACTGGATGGACCGTATTGCACAGGATTACAAAGTGCCGAAATACGGGATCTACAATACGAAAATGCGGCTCGATGATTCGGTGTATTATTGTCCGTCTCATGACAAGACCCAGTTTCTTGGTCAATATTTGCGTACCAGTTACGGAACGAACGGTTATGCAACCGGGTATGCTCCGATTGGTTACAAACCGCCCACTGAATCGGGTGGAACCTGGCTTTACCGGGAATGGGTCCCCTATGGAACTGAAAAATACCCCTCCAAACAGAATTTGCTGGCGGAAGATTGCGGCGCCTCGGATTATTCCACTACTAATCTGTGGGTGAGCGATACGTATGATGCGAACAAAATCAGTGCCTTGCATTTCCGTCATGAAAAGAAAATGAATTTGTTGTTCCTTGATATGCACGGTGAAGTGCGTGCGCCGAAAGGTGTTCCCAGTATTGAAGCATACGGCAGTGAAGCCTCGTTTGCCCGTACCTTGAATACCTATTTCTGCCGTGGAGAAAAACCGCTTTACGGTGCAAGCAGTACCCTTTATGGTTTGTGATCATTAAATTGAATTCAGATAGAAAGTTTTTACAATGAAGAAATTATTATCGGCTGTTCTCGTGTTGTCTGCGGCTGCCTGTTGTTTCTCTGCAGAGATGCAGAACATTACATTGCAAATTGCAGTTCCGGCAAAATCAAAGATCACCATTGATGGTAAACTGGATGAGAAAGCCTGGGCAAGTGCGCCGGTCCACGGCAAGTATTATGTTTATATGAATGTACTCGGCAAAACGGCATTGACCAAGACACATTGCCGTTTGATGTATGATGCGGACGGGATTTATCTGGGAATCGAAAACTTCTGTGATCCCAAACTGATCCGTAATGTGATCACCACAAATAATCATGTGGATATCTGGACGGATGACTGTGCGGAGATTTATTTTAATCCTCTGGCGGACCGTGTCAGTTTCATCCGGTATGCGGTCAATTCCAATGGGGCGTCCCACTCTATGAGCCGGGACACCACGTTGCTTATCAACGGTAATTACATGACCCCTGGTTCCAAATTCAAATGTTACACCGGGGATAAAAGTTGGAATATTGAAGGCTTTTTCCCCTGGGAAGACCTTCAGCTTTCCACCGGAGCTAAAAACGGAGATGTATGGCAATTTGCCCATATCCGTTATGCCTGGCCGAACAATCAATTCATCGGATCTTCTTCTGCGGTCAATGCCGCCTACAGCCGTCCCCACAATTTCGGATATCTTCTGTTTACGGACGGCAGACAAGTTGATCTGCAGCAAATCGGTGCGATTTTGAATAAAAAGATCAAGACGCCCTGGGGGATGGGGTTGGATGATAAACTTCTTTCCGGCGATGGTACGAAATACCGGATTGCTGCGCTTTCTACGGAATTCAAGAAAGTGGAAAATCAAGTCAAGACCGTGACCCGGGAATTGCAACAGAAAAAGTTATCGCGTGAAAGTACGAAAATGTTTGCGGCGATCAATAAAGAAATCGATCAGTTATCCACATTGAAACAGGCGAATCCGGTTGCCTGGCTGGTTGGGACTATGCGGATCACGGAAAAATTGTGTGATTTGCAGTGGCGTGTGAAATTGGAAGAAAAGTATCAGTAACAGAAGGAAATATACAGAATGAAAATGCCTTTTATCACGTTATTGTTAGCTGTTGCAACGGCGGTTTCTGCGGTTGACCGGCTTACCTCAGAAGAAATTCAGGCGCATGTTGTTGCACCCCGGAGCGGGTTTACCCCGGCACATCTGGATTGGGGTAAAAACATTCCGGACAGCGACAAACTTAAAGTATTGTTTATTGTTCCTCAGATGACATACCGGAACGTTCAGGATTTGACGGACCGTCAGAAGATGGATGCGGTGATTTACGGTGCAAGATCGGAAAAGAAATTTGAGCGTGTTCCGGAATTGCTTCAGAAATTGTCGGGCAAATATCAGGTGATTGTCTTGGGTAATATCGAATTCATGTCTCTGCCCAACGAAGCGCAATTCCGTATTCTCACGGCAGTGGAAGAAGGAGCGGGCCTTGTCATCATCGGGGAACGCAAACCGATTGCTTACCGTAAAGTTTTGCAGAATCCGGTCAAAGGTCTGAATTTTCCGAAACGCTTTGATGTTACTACGCTCAGCAACAAACGCCCGGTTGATTTTGTAAAAGCCTGGACGCTCGGTAAAGGACGGATCGTGACGGTTCGTTATCCGGTAGCCCGGGGCTGGGAATATTATTTTGGAGAAAGTTTGCTGCCGGAAATGATTCCGAATCATCAATATGAAGCCAGACAGGAAAACGCCTGTGCGCTTTTGCTGCGTACCATGCGTTATGCTGCGGACGGCAAGGATGATGTCTGGTCGGTTGCACAGGCGGGCAAATCCTTTGAGTTTAAAAATCTGCCCGGTAAAACTTTGACTTTGCGTTTCCGTGATACAGAAAATAATATTCTGCTGACAAAACAGCTTAAATCCAATACCCGTAAATTTGCATTGCCCGCATTTCCCGCAGGCAAGATGTATTGCGATATTCTGCTCCATGATGGTTCCGCTTTGCAAGGTTTGGGGTCGATTTCCTTCTATGCCTCTGCGGCACACGGTAAGATGTCCGTAAAACTTGCGAACGACGTGATTCAGCCGGGAACACCGGTAAAGGGGCAGCTGCGTTGGCTCCGTCCGTTGGAACAGGATTGCCGTTTGCGTGTTACCATGATCGGCACACCGGAATACATGGTATGGGAAAAACGGGAATTCCGTATATCCAAGGGGGTGCGTGATTTTGATTTTGAGATTCGTGATTTTGAATTGCCGACCATTGCAGGATTTCTCCGTTTTGAAATGATTGCACCGGATGGAAAAGTGATTGATAAAGCGGAAGCGGAAATGTTCCTCCCGAAAAAAGGCTTGCCTTCTTATTTTCAATACGGTTGGGGTGGTGCGAATACCTTGAACATGGCACGTCAGATGAATCATCTTGCCGGTTGGCAGGGGGCATTGCTGCATCCGACGGAAGTTCCGCATAATAATCTTGCTTATTTCAATCAGAGTCTTGTATCTTATGTGATCCGTATTATTTACGCCAGGGGCCCGAAGGGAGAAGTCAATCCCGGCTGGCCGTTCCTGCGTGGTGATCTTGTGAAACAGATGAAAGCATTGAAATCGGATATGAGTTTCTACCGTCCGGAAGTACAGAAATTGTGGCGTGCTGCGATTGAACATCGTACCGGCGTTGTGCCGAAAGTCTTTACCTCTGTGTATTCTCTGGGGGATGAAAACGGATTCAATTATGAAGCGGGATTCGGTGCCTCCGATTTGCCAGCATTCCGTAAGTTCATAGCGAAAAAATACGGAACCATTGCCCACTACAATAAAGAACATAAAACGGCTTATAAATCCTTTGCCGAAGTGCCGCATTTGACGTTGAAAGAAGCAAAAGCGGCGGGTAATTATCCTGCCTGGTTTGACCATCGGGAATACATGGAACGCATGTATGCGGATTCCCATAATTTTGCCCGGAATGTGATCCGTGAGAAATGCCCGGATGCCATTGTCGGTTCGGAAGGTTCGGAACCCGGTAATCTGGAATTGAGTATTGAAGAAATGGATTTCTGGGGCCCGTATAACAATATTATGTTCTCCGAAGCATTACGCTCTTTTGCACCGCAGAAATTGCGTTCCCTCTGGTGGGGCAGCGGATATGGCGCGTCCGATCCGTTCCCGGCTCATGCCAAATACATGGTGCTGGGGACTGCCAATTCTTCGGCATATTACATTGCACTCAGCCCGGGGGTACTTACTGCATTTGCAGGTGATTGTCTGCCTGCGGCTGCGTTGCAGAAACATTTGCCTCTGCTGAACCGTTTCCGTTTCGGATTGGGTGATTTGTATAACAATACCCCGATGGCAAAACCGGAGATTCTGTTGTATTGGAGTCATGCATCTCAAGCGGCAAGTATTCTGGATGAACGCCTGACGAATCCGCAGGATGGATACGGTACGGTGATTCCGTTCTGTTACCGTCATGCGCTGCCTTTTGAATATGTTTCGGAACGGACGATCGACCGTTTGAATATGCCGTCGGTTAAAGTGTTGTTCCTTTGCGGCGGAACTTCTTTGAGTCAGAAAGAAGTGAATGCGATCCGCGCCTTTGTACAGAAAGGCGGCACGGTGATTACGGACCGTAATGCGGGAGTGTTCAACGAATATCTGCGTGAATTACCATCGGTCCGTTTCGGCAAGATGTTTGATACAACACCGTTTGCCAAGATCAAACAGCCGCAGATCATGGATGATTTGCGTGTAAAAAGTGTTCGCGGCAATATGTTGGAGTCTTCCAAAGCTATGGTGACACCCGGCAGTCGTTTCTGGGTGGAACGCAAGATCGGCAAAGGCAGAACGATAACTGCCAACTTTAATTTTGCGGTTGTGGATGCCAGTTCCAAAGGGGCAAAATCTTTTGATGGCTTCCTGCAAAAAGAATTGAAAGCATTCGGTGTCACATTCCCGGCACGTTTGAGCGGCTGTCTGAAAGCCCCCATCATTCGTATCCGCGAGGCGGCAGATCATAAATTGATCGCTTTGTCTGTGGATCAGACGGATGCCGGACGGAAATTGAAACTTTCCATTCCGGAAAAGGCTTATATTTATGATGTTTACACCGGCAAAATGGTATACGGTAAAGATTTTGTCTGGCAGGATGATTCTTCTGCGGTGTGGACATTCGGTGTTTTTGCGAAAAAGCAGAATGTGCCTGCAATCAAAGTGGATCCGGTCGTGACACGCGGTCAGAGTTTGATGATCGATTTGAATGGAAATTCTTCCAGCCGCGTGATCGGTCTGTTGTTTACCGGTCCGGATGGCAGGAAACTGTATGTCCGGAACATTCAAGCTGTTCTTTCCAAAGGGAAGAAAGTGGAGTTCCGTACTGCATTCAATGATAAACCGGGGAAATATACGGTCCGGGCACTGGATCATTCCACCGGACTTTCCACCGTTAGAACATTTATTGTAAAATAATCAAGGAGATGATAGAATGATGAAAACTATGATCAGTGGATTCGTTGTGTTTGCTGCCGCAGGGCTTTTTGCCGCAGAAAACCTTGCAAAATTTGCAGATTGTGAAGATCCGGTATTGTTGCGCAAATGTGGTGCGGGTGTTACCCTTTCCACCGTAAAACCCCATTCCGGCAAAACAAGTCTCTGTGTCAATGCAATGAGAAAATTCATTTACAGCGATATTATCAAAATCGACCCGACAAAGAAATATAAATTTTCCATTTATTTCCGTACGGATGATGGAAGCAAAGCAGCTCCGTTCTTTGCGGGTCTGCAGTCCTATGACAAAAATATGAAGCCGTTCGGCGGCGATAATGTCCGTTCTTTTGATGGGACATTGACCACGGTCACAGCAGATGCCCGGAAAGGGGAACAGGTGCTTCAAGTGGAAAATGCTTCCAAATACAAAAAAGGTTGGATCATTGCATTGGATGCCAAAGAAGATTATTCCGATTTGCCCAACCGCAATTTGATCGGTGGTGTAAAAGCGATCAACGGCAATGAATTGACTCTTGCTCAGCCTTTGAAACAGGATGTTGCTGCCGGAACACAGATCCGCCAACACATCGGCGGTTGGCAGTACAATCTCAACCACGGCGGAAAGCCCGGGGTGGAATGGAAGGAATACAGTTGCATCATCAACGGGCGCAACGATAAGAATGGAAATAACGATCAGTTCTGGCCGGGAACACAATATGTAAAGATTGTGATTGCAGCCAATATGGCAAAAGGAGAAGGTGCTGTTCTCTATATTGACGATTTTCAGTTAACTGAAATCGGACCTGCAACGGCTAAGTAAGGGAATCGACTTATGACCCGTTTCCAATATGTCGTATTGTTGTCCGGTATTTGCTGTCTGCTGATGATTTCAGAGGTGACGGTATCTGCTGCCGGGTTGGTCACATCTGTTTCCAAACGGAAAGAGAAGAATGTGGAATTGGAAGTGCAGAAAGATGTCTTTCAATTTTATACCGCACGTATGACATTGGAAACGGCAAGTCCTGTAACGGCTCTGGCGACGGTCAAACGCGGTTCGATGGGGTTGGAGTTCGGCAGAATCCGGAATGGCGGCTGGAGTATTTGGAATTTTTTCCATGTTATGGATGGCAGAAAAAATCTGCTGCACCGGAGCAAACCGTCTGTTTCCATGCAGAACATAGAAGGGACTCTGGTTGCGGATTTGCGTTGGCAGCATCCGGCAGGCGGCAATATTCAATTGCGTATGATCCAATTTCCGGAGCAGCGTGACTGGTTGTTTCTGCGTGTTATTTGTGATATTCCGGAAACGTCGCAGCCGCGCAAGATCCATTTCAGTATGGTTCCGGGTGGTGCGAACTGGAATATCAAGGAACGGGAGCGGGTTGTTCTTGTTCCGGGCGCAGAATATAACCTTGCCAAAGGGGATGGCATTGTAGATCCCCGAGCAAAAAGTCTTGTTGCAGGGAATAATTATTGGCATGAAGATTACGGAAATTTTCTTGTTTACGAAGAAGACCGGTTTCAGCGGGTATTTGTTCCCCGTACCGGAAATTTTATCGTACCGCAATTCACGCTGCGTCCCGGAGTAAAAGAAGTCCACTTCGTACTGGGGCGTTTTTTCGGTGCGCCGAAAGCGGAAAGTGTCAGCCGTTTCTTTAATGAACAAACGGAAACATTATCTGCACAGATGCGTACGATGAACTGGAATATGGCACTTGATCCGGAAACTTTTTACCGTGAATTGAAAGAGAGCCGCAGTCTGGCAAAAAAAGCGGGGGCAGATCATACGGTTTCCACCCGTTTGGACCGTATGGAAACTGCGTTCCGGCAAGCGGCTCCTTCCGGACAGAGTTTGTTACTGGAACAGTTGCGGGCATTGCGTCAGGAGATTTGTGCCAAAGGTCTGGCGCGATATAAATAAAAAAATCCGGATTTTACAGTCTGCGGATTTGAAAATTCCGGATTATGCTGTATTGTAACGGCAAATGAAAGGTTTGCTATGAAGTATTTATTTTTTCTTGTTTCTTTTGTCTTTACGGCGTTGTTGACCGGGTGTATTTCTTTTGAATATGAGGGGGACACCTTTGCGGCATTGGATTCCAAAGCACCGGTCAAAATCTGGGTTTCTCAGGAACAGTATGATGGGATCCGGCAAAAAATCGGCGTATTGAAATTCACCAGCTGTTCCGGAGCCACAGCGGCGGAGATCCGTAATATTCTCCGGGAGCAGGCACGGGAACGGGGCGCGGATGCAGTGCTGATCGTCAGCATGAAACGTGTTAAATCGGGACAGGTGCGGGAAGATCAGTTGCGTAATCAGGCAGTTCCCGGGTGGATCGTGGAAGATGATTCCGTTACATCCAGTCAGTATATGACGGATACGATTTTGTATTCTTCCGGAAAAGATCCGGATAAAAATTTGTATAAAACATCGGTTACGGCGGAATTGTACCGTATCAAATAATCTCCATGTTTACTTCCGGATTGCCTGTTGATGCCGTTCTGCCGGAGATTATCCGGAATCTGACGGAACATTCTTCTTTGCTTCTTTCTGCGGAACCCGGGGCGGGGAAAAGTACCGTTGTGCCATTGGCTTTATTAAAAGCCGGACTTGCCGGAACTTCCAAAAAGATTCTGATGCTGGAACCCCGTGTGCTTGCCGCCCGTGCCGCTGCCCGGCGTATGGCATATTTATTGGGGGAGAAGCCGGGGGAAACGGTAGGATACCGGACCCGTCACGAAACCGTGGTTTCTGCCCGTACCCGGATTGAAGTTCTGACGGAAGCGATTCTTACGCGGATGCTTCAGAATGATCCATCTTTGGAAGATACGGCAATTGTGATTTTTGATGAATTCCACGAACGCAGCATTCATGCCGATCTGGCATTGACTTTGACTTTGAACGGACGGAGTTTATTTGAAAGCGATCTTAAAATATTGATCATGTCCGCCACGCTTGATGCGGAACCTTTACAGAAATTGCTTGGGGATGCCCCGGTATTGAATTCGGCCGGCAGATGTTATCCGGTGGATGTAATCTATTCGGCGGAATACAGTCAACAGCCTTTGGAATTGCAGATATGCAATGCGGTCCGCAATGCCATACAGTCTTATCCCGGAGATGTTCTGGTTTTTCTGCCGGGGGAATATGAAATTCTGAAAGCATTGAATGTATTGAATCACGCCCTGCTGCCGGGAATGGAAGTTTTGCCGTTGTACGGGAATTTATCTGTGGAGGAACAGGATCGTGTGTTTCAGCCGCATGGGGAAGCGGTACGCAGGGTGATCCTTGCCACTTCCATTGCGGAAACCAGTATTACCATTCCATCGGTCCGGATCGTGATTGATTCCGGTTGGATGCGTATTCCGCGTTTTTCACCGGCAACGGGAATGAACCGTCTGGAAACGGTACGCGTGACTCTGGCATCGGCGGAACAGCGGCGCGGTCGGGCAGGGCGTACATCGGAAGGAGTCTGCATCCGGTTATGGCGGGAATATGAACAGAATGGTTTTCCCGCTTTCACCCGTCCGGAAATTCTTTCCTGCGATTTGGCTCCGGCAGTGCTGGAATTGGTCAAATGGGGGCGGAATGCCGGAAATATCGGGGAACTCCCCTGGGTGGATCCACCGCCGGATGTCATGCTTGCCAATGCGTTTTTTCTGCTGAAAAGTTTGGATGCTGTAAAGAATGACCGTTTAACGCCCCACGGAGAGGAAATGCGCCAGTTTCCCTTGCACCCCCGCCTTGCTCATGGGGTCATGACCGGTGCGGCAAACGGATACGGTGAATTGGCGGCGCAGCTGGCTGCCGTGCTGGAAGATCATTCCGGTAACAGTAATCATTCCGGCTCGGCGGATATTGTACCGCGTTTACGTACTCTTTCTCCGCAGGCCCGGCAGACTGTCAAACGGATCTTATCCCGGATACGGACAAAAGAGCAAGGGAGCGATTATTTACGCTATCCGGAAGGTTTTCTGCTTGCGGCATCCTATCCGGACCGGATCGCCCGCCGGAAAGATTTGCAGAATGGGGAATATACTCTTGCCAATGGTGTGACGGCATATTTACCGAAAGGAGATCCTTTGCTGCGGGAAACGGAATTTCTTGCCGTTGCAGAAACTTCCACATTGAACGGCAGAACGGTGATCCGGGCGGCGGCAGCTCTTTCTGTGGAAGAATTGGAATTGCTTTTGCCGCATTTGTTTGAAGAAAAACGGGAACTCCGTTGGGATGCAGAACGGTCCGCCGTGCTGACGGAAGAAATCCGGACACTTGGTTCATTGACATTGCAGCGGAAACAAAAGCCGACGGAGAGCCGTGATCCGGAAGTGCAAGCCGTTTTTCTGAAAGCATTACGCAATGCCGGATTCCGTGTATTTGAAGAAAGCAAGGGAACGGAAATGTTCCGTAACCGGGTGACATTTCTGCATCGCTGTGGTATGGAGGAATATCCGGATTATTCCGAGGCGGCATTATTGGAAACTTTAGAATTATGGTTAAGCCCCTATCTTGATAATATCAGCAGCTTTAATGGATTGCGTAAACTTGATCTGCGTTCGATCCTGGAAAATGACTTGCCGGGTCAGGCACGGTTCCGGCTGAATGAATTGGCACCGGAAAAATTGGAAGTGCCGAGCGGATCCCATATCCGTATTGATTATTCGGATGTCAATCAGCCGGCGGCATCGGTACGCTTGCAGGAATTGTTCGGGATGCGTTCGACCCCATTGCTGGCAGGGAAAGTTCCGTTATTGCTGGATATTCTTTCGCCTGCTATGCGTACTGTCCAGAAAACACGGGATCTGATTTCTTTCTGGAATGAATCTTATTTTCTTGTACGGAAAGATATGCGCGGGCGTTATCCGAAACATGACTGGCCGGAAGACCCGTGGAATGCGGTGGCGCACCGCGGAGTGAAACGGAAAAACGGATAATTCAGCGGATGCGCTGATACAACCCGTTGGGAAGTTTTTTGATCCGGCGTAAGATTTCCAATGCGACAAGCGACGCCATAATCTCCTGCGCCGGTAAGTTGGTGTGCAAAGTGATCTGTTCCAGAGAAAGTGTATCGCTTTCCCGGAGAACATCCAGAATTTTTTCATCTGCATCGGAAAGCAGGGAAAAATCCTCCTCTTCATTGGTTGCATCTGCATCATATTCATTGCTGTTGTTTTCCCGCAGCATGGCAGTGAAATCCTGCTGGAATCCGGGGAGAAATTCAAATTCTTCCAGAATATGATCAAAATTCTCGACCAGCACTGCACCTTTCCGGATCAACGCATTACAGCCGTTGGATCCGCTTGCATCGGCTTCCCCCGGAACTGCAAAGATCCGTTTTCCCTGTTCGATTGCCTGTGCTGCGGTGATCAGAGAACCGCTGTTGACTCCGGCTTCCACGACAAGCGTGCCTAATGATAATCCGGAAATGATCCGGTTCCGCATGGGGAATGAGTGACGTGTCGGGGTAAATGTCATGGGAAATTCCGTAATGACAGCACCTCCGTTTGCAATAATATCTTTTGCTAACGGGATATTTTCCTGCGGATGAAATCTTGCCAAGCCGCTGCCGAGTACACCAACTGTTTTACCTCCGGCATCCAATGTAGCCCGGTGAACGATGGTATCAATGCCGACAGCCAGTCCGCTGATGGTGACCCAGGAGGAATATCCGGCGGATTCTGCAAGGTGACGTGCCATTGCTGCCCCGTAAGGACTTGTATTTCTTGTGCCGACCATGGCAATGGAGCGTTGTGTGATTTCCGGCGGAATCGTTCCGCGCACATAAAGACATAACGGTGCATCATGGATTTCCCGCAATGGCTGTGGATATTCTTCATCGGCTGGCGTAAGCATGGTGACACCGCCGTTTTCCGCCATTTCCATTTCTTTGTCATATGGCGTGGTTTTTTCCCAGGAAAGGAGTCGTTCCGCCAGTGCTTCACTGATTCCGCGTATCCGCGTTAAATCCTGAATGGAATGTTGAAAGATAGCAGAAGGAGAGCCGCAAAACTCAATCAACGCATTTGCCCTTGCCGGACCAATGCCGTTCAATAGATTGAGAATAATGTAGGCTTGATGGTCAGTCACAATGAACTCCGATTGCTTTCAGGATCATGTCTTCCGGAATATCTTCCTGAATTTCCGCTTTCCCGATTCCTCTTGGTATGACCAACCGCAGTTTGCCGTTCCGGTTTTTCTTGTCTCCGCGCATGGCTTCCAGAATATCTGCTGCTTTCAGCCCCGGACAGTTCAGCGGGAGACAGGTGGCGGACAACAGTTTTTTCATCCGCAGGGCATCCGTTTCTTTCATCATCCGCAAATTGACAGCAAGAGTGGATGCCATGACCATTCCAATGGAAACTGCATCGCCGTGTGACATACGGAAATGGAGGAGTTTTTCGATGGCATGACCGAAGGAATGGCCGAAATTGAGCAGAGCGCGTCTTCCGCCTTCCCGTTCATCATTGGAAACCACATTGGCTTTGTGACGGCAGGAACGTGCAATGATCCTTGCTGTCTGGTCCGGATCATTCAGACGCAGCAGATCCCCGATGGTTTCTTCCAGCAATTGGAATAATTCGGCATCGAAAAGAATGGCATGTTTGATCAATTCCGCACAGCCGCAACGGATTTCCGACGGCGGCAGACTTCTCAGAAAATTTACATCCATCAATACGGTTTTCGGCTGCCAGAAAGTACCGATCAAATTTTTGCCTTCCGGCAGATCTGCGCCTGTTTTTCCTCCGATTCCGGCATCAATCATGGCAAGCAGAGAGGTGGGAATGGAAATAAAATCAATCCCGCGCATATAGATGGAGGCGGCAAACCCGGTCAGGTCACTGGTCACACCGCCGCCGAGAGAGAGCAGTACGGAATGACGATCCAACCCCAATTGCGCCGCTTTCCGGCAGATGCCTTCCACCGTTGCAAACGTTTTTTCTTCTTCCCCGGCAGGGATGGTATGACATTCTGCAGATAAGGTACCTGCTGCCTGAAGTACGGAAAGGACCTGTCCGGCATACAAACCGGATACATTGGAATCCGTGACCAATAATGCTTTTTTCCCCTGAACAAACCGGGTAAGCGGTGTAAGTCCGGAGGAACTCTGATCCCACAAGAGATCCGGTGCAATATAAACAGTATAACTGCGTTGTCCAAGATCAACAAGGACTTGTTCTGCTCTGGCTGTCATAAGTAAAATTACGATTCTGTATTACCGGTGGTTGTTCTGTGGACTTCACAACCCCATTCTGTTAAACGGGATGCAATAAATTCCACGACCCGTTTCTGTTCTTCTTTTCCGGAACCTTCCACGCGGAACGGTTCTCCGAATTCGAACCAGACCGGACGATCCCGTCTGACTGGACCGAGGTCTTTCAATTTTTTTCCGTTTTCCAGAAAATCCATCCGGAGAGCCAACGGAAGAATCGGTACATCCGCATGTTTTGCCAGTTTGACACCGATGGTATTGAAATGTGCTTCATCAAACACCGCGGAACGGCTGGACTGGGGGAAGATGATAACACTGACCCCTTCTTCCAAACGTTTTTTTCCTTCCTGCATCACGTGCTTGAGGTCATCCCGCGGATTTGCTCTGCCTACGGCGATACAGCCGAGACGACGCATGATGTTCCCGAAAAACGGGACATGCAGCAATGATTCCTTGATCACAAAACAGAACGGCATCCGGGGGCGCAGAAAGGCATGAAGAACCGCCGTTTCCAGCAAACTCATGTGATTGCCGATAATCACAGCCGGTCCGCCGGTTTTCTCTGCGTTGTTCAAGCCTCTGAGGTGGACTTTTCCGCCGCAGCTTTCCACAATCCGGAGATTTTTAAGGGAGTTTTTTGTTTGAGTATTTCCACTGAATGCGGTATGTTTTGCCAGCCATCCGGATTTGCAGAAAACAAAAAAGTTTCTTATGTAGAAAGAGATACGTGTCCCGAAGAAAATGTATTCCCAGATACTGCGTCTGTATTTTTCAGGCGTATCATAAGAATCCCCGGGAAACGGATTAAAATCAGGCATATCTTCAGGCATTGCATTCACCTTTGACTACTTTATTGAGTTCAGGAAGTGTCATTCTGCCATCATAAAGAGCCTTACCGACAATGGCACCTTCCAGATTGGGCAGATTGAGTGCCGCAAATTTTTTGATATCATCCACGCTGGATACACCGCCGGAGGCAATGATTCCGCAGTCCGGAAGCATTTCGCACAATTCCTGAATTGCAGCAAAGTTCGGGCCTTTCAGCATACCGTCTGTTGCAATATCCGTAAAGATGATCCGGCTGACACCCAGCAGATACAGATTTTTTGCCAGGGAGAAAGCGGAAACTTCACTGGTTTCCAACCAACCGCGTACCGCAACACAACGGTTTTTTGCATCGATGCCCACAACGATCCGGTCAGTTCCGAATTGATTTGTGAAATCTTCAATGATCCGCGGGGATTCACAGGCTGCTGTTCCGAGAATGATCCGGCTGACACCCGGATCAAATGCTTTTTTTGCATCATCGATCGTGCGGATACCGCCGCCCAATTCGCAAGGGATTTTTACTCTTTCGCAGATGGAACTGATGGCTTCTGTATTGACCAGTTTGCCTTCTTTTGCGCCATCCAAGTCGACCAGATGAAGAAATTCACCGCCCTGGGCTTCCCATTGTGCAGCCTGATCTGCCGGTTTGTCACTGTAAACTGTTTCTTTTGCGTAGTCACCCTGAAGCAAACGGACACAGCGTCCGCCGCGCAAGTCAATTGCAGGTAAAATAATCATATTCTGATTCTCCATTATGTAAGCCGGATATCCAGTGTCCCGGCATCTTCCGGAAAACTCCAGCTGGAATCCGTCTCTTTGAGATAAAAAAACGTAATATAATATAATAATATATCACACTTTTTGTATCTTTCAAGAAAATTCCTTTTTTTTCGCTCAAATCAGATATAATTCCTCATGACACGCGGGCCTAAAGAGGTCAGAAGTTCATAAATATGGGTGTTGCAGGCTTCCGCCCAATCTTCCCACGTTACCACATTGCCGTCACCTCCGATCAGAGTCACTGCTTCTCCTTGTTCCAGGTCATCGGTAATAAAGCCGTCCAGCGAGATTACCGTATAATCCATGGAGACTCTGCCCAATACCGGACAGCGGCGTCCGCGGAAAATAAAATCCATGTTGTTGGAGAGGGATAACGGCAATCCGTCCGCATATCCGGCACTGACCGTTCCCGTAAGAGTATCTTTTTTCAATTGACAGGTCCGGTTGTAACCGATACAGGATCCGGCAGGCAGAACACGGTATGCTGCAAGCCGGGCGTGGAGAGTTGCCACACTTTTCAATTGGCAGTTTTTGATGGCAGATTCTGCCAGTCCGTAAAGAGACAATCCGGTACGGATGGCGGTAAACGGTTCTTTTTTCACATCGTCGTAGAACGAGGTTGCATCGCTGTTCCCGAAATGGACATGGTCAAAGGTGATTCCGGACCGGGCGACATTCTGCAATACCCGTTTGAACCGTTCGATCTGCCGGTTGGAATACGCCAGCGAATCATCGTCCGGATAAGCATTGGGAAAATGAGAATAAATTCCGTTGCAGTTCAGATGGGGAAGCGTTTTGACATAGCGGATCACATCCGGGGCATGAGCGGCAAGGATCCCGGTTCTGCCCATTCCGGTATCCAGTTTGAAATGACAATTGGCGATTACGCCCTGTTTTTCTGCTTCTGCATTGATCCGTTCGGCAGAGGCAATATCTCCGACGGGGAGAATGATCCCGTTTGCAACTGCATCCGCCAATTCGAAATCAAAAACCGGACCGAGCAATTGGATCGGCACGCCGAATTTCAGCAGCGGCACGGCTTCCTGATATGCTGCCACACAAAAAAGATCGGCACCTTCTTCTTTCAGGATTCCGGCTATTTTTTCTGCACCCAGACCGTATGCATTGGCTTTCAGTACAGCCCGGACTTGAAGTCCTCCTGCTTTTTTACGGAGTTGGCGGAAGTTATGACGTAATGCTTCTGTGTCGATATTGACCCATACTCTTGCGTCGGGGGGGGTGATTTTCTGATTCATAATAAGTATCTCCATGGTGTTTTATAATAAATTCAATGCATCAATATCCGCGTAAAAGACAACATCCCGGTTGTTTTGCCGCCAGTTCATGACCTCTTGACGAAGCAATTTCCGGAACGTGGAAGGGTTTTCCCCTTTTGCCACACTCATAAAACGGTATTTGCCTTTGATCCGTTCCACCGGCGCGGGCATCGGATCCATGATTTCCATTTCCGGGCATTGCTCCTGCAGCCGTGTGACAAGTTCCTGAGAGACCCGCAGGACTTCTGCCGAGTCATCCCCTTCAAAATGCAGAGCGAAAAGCCGGGTGAACGGCGGATACAGCAATTCTTTGCGGATTTCCATTTCTTCTTCCGCAAAAGAAAGATAATCATGTCCGGTTGCATGAATGATTGCCGGATTGAACGGACTGAATGTCTGGATCATCACTTCACCACCGGCAAATCCGCGCCCGGCGCGCCCTGCCACCTGTGCCAGCAATTGGAATACCCGTTCCTGCGCCCGGAAATCGGGCAGATACAGCCCCATATCGGCATTGAGGATTCCCACCAGTGTGACATTGGGAAAATCCAACCCTTTGGCAATCATTTGGGTGCCGATAAGAATATCGGTTTCCCCGCGCCGGAATTTGGATAACACTTCTTCATACATTCCCGGATTGGTCATGGTATCGGAATCCATGCGGGCGATCCGGGCATCGGGAAACAGTGCATACGCCTGATGTTCGATCCGTTCCGTTCCCGCACCGCTGTAACGGATTTGCGGTGCCTGACATTCCGGGCAGACTTCCGGTGCCGGGAGCATAGCTCCGCATAAATGGCAGGTCAATGTCTGCATTTTCCGGTGATACGTATAGGGAATGGAACAGTCGGGGCAGGATGCCACATAGCCGCAAACTTCACACATCATCTGCCGGGCAAAGCCACGTTTGTTGAGAAACAGAATCGTCTGTTCTCCGTGGCGGATCCGTTCCCGGACGGCTTCCTGCAGAATCTTGGAGAATAACGGTGTTTTTTCATCATCCGTTTTTTCCATACGCATATCAATGACCTGGACCGATGGCAATTGGATCGCGGGGTCACTCCGGCTGTACATTTTTGCAATGGCATATTTCCCGTTCAATGCATTGTTCCAGGATTCCAGAGACGGGGTGGCGGATCCCAAAATCACAAGGGCATTTTCCATTTTACCGCGAATGACAGCCACATCCCGGGCATTATACCGGGGGGCTTCCGATTGCTTATACGAATTTTCGTGTTCTTCATCCACGATGATAAGCCGCAAATTGCGGAACGGCGCAAATAATGCCGATCTGGCACCGACTGCGATCCGGACTTTGCCGTTATATACTTTCATCCATTCATCATACCGTTCCCCATCCGTCAAAGCACTGTGCAGAACGCTGACCTGATCGCCAAAACGGGAACGGAACCGCATGACGGTTTGCGGCGTCAATGAAATTTCCGGCACCAGCACAATGGCATCGCCGCCCGATTCCAGAATGTGGGCGATTGCCTGAAGATATACTTCCGTTTTTCCGCTGCAAGTGATTCCGTGCAGCAGCAGAACATGCTGTTGGCCATCCGGATGATCTGCCATTTGAAAAATCTTTTCCAATGCCGCCGCCTGATCCGGGGTCGGTGTCATCGGTTTGGATTGCTGAACTTTTGCGCCTTTGAACGGATCGCGGAGGACTTGCACATTTTCTTTTTTCACCAGTCCCAATGTGACAAGTGCGGTAAGTGCGCTTTTGCAGGAACCGGATGCCGCTACCAGATTATCCGCAGACTGACCGCCGCGGAACGATAATTGTTTGAGGATCTCCGCTCTGGGTTTTGTTCTTGTCGTTGCTTTTGCAATATAATCTGCCGCTGCAACCGGATCATTGAGATAATATCTTGGTTCCGTCCGGGCGCGGACTTTTCCGTTCCGCACGGCACCGGGGAGAAGATTGCGTAAGGATTGTTCTCTTGTACAGCAGTAATAAGAACTGATCCAATCTCCCAGTTTCAATAATTTTTCCGGAATGGCAGGGCGTTCTTCCAGCACTTCCGCAATGTATTTGAGTTTTTCTGCTGTTTCTTCCGGCACTTCCATTATTGCGGAAACGCAGCCTATCCGTGTTTTATTGCCTCTGCCGAACGGGACATTGACCTTTACGCCGGGGTGGATCCGGTCGATCAATTCCTCCGGAATACGGTAATCAAACGTCCGGTCCAGAGAAAGATCCATTAAAACTTTAGCGGCATGACAACTCATATAAAAAACCTTCTGAAAAAAAGCGGGATGAGTGAAACAATACATCGTTCTGCAAAAAAGTCAAGATAAAAGTTCTCTAAAATACAAAAAATTCAAAAAAAAGTTTTATGTACAGGTTTTCTGTACAGCTGTCCGGTAAAAATTTTGAAGCAATAGAAAGTTAAAAAGGTAAACACAAAACTTTTCGTTCGAAAAAAACGCAGATTAATCGCAAAACAAGCCCCGGTGGGGGCCGGCAAGAGTCAGACGGCCCTGTCAGGGCTTGTTTTTTTCGGTAACCCCATGAACATTTGGACGGGAAAGTTAAACTTAAATAAAATTTGAGTTTATGGCGCAACTCTTTATGAAGCGTTTTTACGATTTCAGCTTATCAATATTCTTTATTTGATGGCTCAGCAAGTTAATTTTTTGGCTCAAAATTTTAAGTATTTTTGATTTTTGACTTTGATTTTTATCTTTTGTGCAGATATATTACTTTGCAGCAACTTCTATAATAAAATCCTTGGAGAAAGATGAAAAATGTTTAATCAACTCACAGAAAAACAGAAGCAATGGGTATTGCGCGTATTCGAGTCTCTCACCGAAGATGAAAAAATCGGGCAGATGGATAACGAACTCGGCAGTTCCATTATGAACAGCGGTATGGACCCATCCGAATGGTTGAAAAAATATCCCCTCGGCAGTATTTTTACCGGATCTGAAATCATTCATGAATATTCCGCCGGTTTCGGTGCCACAACGAATATTCAAGCCATTGTGAAAAAAGCCGGTCTTACGGTTCCTATGTTGTTCAGCGGCGACTTTGAAAGCGGTATCGGCGGTCAGATTAAAAAATTCACCGCAATGCCCCGTACCATGGGCCTTGCCGCCTCCACATCGGAACAGGATTATTACGATTTCGGAAAAGTCATCGGAACGGAAGGCCGGGCGTTGAACCTCCGCTGGGGATTTGGTCCGGTATCTGATCTTAATCTCAATCGGGAAAATCCTGTGATCAATATCCGCAGTGCCAGTGATAATGTGGATCATGCCATCAAAGTCCTGACCAATATTATGAAAGGGATGCAGGATCATGGGATTGCCGCATGTCCCAAGCATTTTCCGGGGGATGGTACAGATACCCGGAATCAGCATTACGTGACCAGTCTCAATCTGCTTTCCAAAGAGGAATGGGATCAACAGCACGGTAGAGTGTTTAAAGCCCTCATTGATGCCGGTGCCATGTCCATCATGATCGGACATCTTGGTTTCCCCGCTTATGAAGAAGCGGATGAACGCCAGTTGTTCTGTCCTGCCTCATGCAGTAAAAAGATCATGACCGATTTGCTTCGCGGTGAGCTTGGCTTCAAGGGGATCATCATCACGGATGCTCTTTCCATGAATGGTTACCTCTCCTGGGGCGATTATGAAAAACGCATTATTGACAGTTTCAATGGTGGTGCGGATGTTTTTCTCTGGCCGGGTGCAGAAAAATTCTTCCCTCTTGTGAAAGCCGCATTGGCGGACGGCAGAATTTCCAGAGAACGGCTGGATGAATCGGTGATCCGTATTCTTTCGTTCAAAGCATTGCTCGGCTTGATCCCGGAAGATGATATTCCGCTGAATGTGGATCTTCAGAAATTGGTTGACGAAAATAAAAAGATTGCAGAGCGGATCGGTGAAAATACCATTACTCTGCTTCGGAATCGGGATCATGTTCTGCCGCTCCAGTTGGAACAGGGCGCACGGATCCTGCTTTTTATTTCTCCGGACGGGGATGTGCAGAAAACAAAACTGGATCTGTTTGCACAGGAATTGACCAAACGCGGATACCGTGTCACCGTTGCCGGAACAAAAGATTTCTCTACATTCAAACCCTGTATTGATGCGTTTGACTGCGTGATGTTCCTCAGCGATGCCAATCCGCAATACAGTGTATACCGCGGATTTGATTATTGTCTTTGGGATTTCATGGCAACCGAAAAGAAGAAAACCATCTTTATTTCATTCGGTACACCGTATTTCCTTTATGATGTAGCAGGTGTGTCTACATATATCAATGCTTATCACGATTGTCCCGCATCAATTAAGGCAACAGTTAAAGCCATGTTCGGAGAGATCCCGTTCAAAGGCAGATCGCCTGTTTCCGTCCCCCATTGCTTCCAATTCGGAGATGGTTTGGAATTGAAATGAGATGAAATATACAAAAATGCGACTGCCGATGTCATGTGACATTACGCAGTCGCTTTTTTTTGAGGCATTTGCACCTTACCGGTCAGACCGGTAACTCTCTTCCGTTATGCAAATGCCGACTTTGAGATAAGTTGTAAAGACTTATTTTGCAACTTTAAGAGATTTGACAGTTCCCGGGAAACCGGAAACTTTACATTCGATTACTTTGTAAACGAAGTAATTTTTTGTCTTGATTACGTACTGGGGAGCAAGGAGCAAATCTGCTTTATTTGTTACGCATGCATTGTAGACAGCACCATTCTTAGCAACGCTTGTACCATTGGGAATGAAAGCGGAGAATGCATTAAATGCTCCGGCAGCTCCACCAAGTGCTCCGGCACCGTGGGCAGCACTTGCGCCGAAATTGACACCAGTCGCTTCAGAATCAACACCCCAGTTGATGATACCGAGGACGGAGTGAACTTCTGCCTGTCCGGAAATCTTGTTGTTTTTGATTTCGACCTGGGGTTCAATGTTCAGCTGCATGTTGACTGCAACCTGATCACCGACGCGGTTTGTTTCTGTGTTTACGCAACCAGTTGTGATGACAGCAAAACCCATTGCTGCGAGTGCGAGTGTGAACATTTTTTTCATAATGTCTACCTTTCCTTTACTTTGTTATTTTTTTTACAGCCGTTATTCACGGACTGCAGAAGAGAGCATCTTGTTTTTTAACGTTAAAACCGTAATTTCCGCAGAACAGCCGATTCGTACCGGAAAACCATTCCAGATACCTGTTCCATTGGAGACGTACAGTTGCATATCACCAACTTTATACCAGCCGGAAACAAAACCATGATTAAGCAGTTTCACCAACAGATTCAACCCCCAGAGCATTCCCCCGTGAGTATGTCCTGATAACTGCAATGCAACACCTTTTGCTGCTGCTTTTTTTGCTTCGGCGGAAGGACGGTGGTTGATCAGGATGATCGGCATGTTTTCCGGAACATTCTGCAATGCTTTTTCCAGAGACGGCATTTCCAGATGCGGGAACCGTTTTGCGGTGTGATCGGTCAAACCCGCAATGCAAATCCCCGGTTCAATGACTTTATTTTCATTCAATAACAAATTGATGTTCAATTCTTTCAGGTAAGGAACCCATTGTTCAAAACCGGAATAATATTCATGATTGCCCACCGCTCCGTAAACGCCGTATTTTGCCTGTAACTCTTTAAGCGGGAGCAATTCTTTGCCAATATTGTTCCGTCTGCCATCCACATAATCTCCGCCCAGCAGGATTAAATCCGGTTTCAACGCGTTTACTGCATTGACGATTTTACGGATCTTGCTGGCGCGGGTGATGTTGTCCGCATGGATATCCGTCAGAAAGACGATCCGGAGATTTTCTGCTTTCCCGGGCAGATTGGCAATGGCTACATCATGTTGTGTAACAACTGGCATTTTCATGGCACTGTAAGAACCGATTGCTGCAAGAATTACCGCCAACCCCAGCAATCCTCCGTGGATTCGGTTGCACCATACGCGCACCTTCTCTTTGTCATATTGGATTTTCCGGATTTTCAAATACAGCCAAACAAAGGCGTAACCGATCTCAAATGCGGAAAGCAGGGCAAAGAACAGCAGCAGAATAGAGAACAGAGCAGAACCGGCAAGTAAAAATCCGGGGTTGAGTTCCGGCGCAAAATAATTCGGACCGCCGAGCCAATGTGCGAGTTTGAATTTGAACGCAATCAGAGCCGTGACAACGCCGATTGCGATCCGCCAGCCGTAATGCAGCTTCAATGGCACGACACTGCGCCATATCACGATTGCTGCAAGAATAAACGAAAGCATTGTCATTACGTACCTGGCTCCTTCATAAATGAATCTAACTTTTCAGTTATATTACCATCATAATTCAAAAATGCAAATACAGAATGGTAAAAAATTTTGATTTTTTGCACAGATATCCCATAATTTTTCAAAAAACGGGTATTTTTTCCGTATTTGAACGGAAGAATTTTGATTTTTGAAAAAGTGATTTTGTCAGATTTTTGTTTGTAAGCCGGAATGTTATCCAAAAGTCACGACTACACGAAAAACACGGATCAATCGCAAAACAAGCCCCAGCGGGGCGGCAAGAGTCAGACAGCCCAGGGT
>JAFVSW010000323.1 GCA_017503545.1 Lentisphaeria bacterium
AACGACATTGACCAAGACCGGCATTGACGGATATGGCGTTCCGGCACGGAATGACATATTCGCCAATGCAATGATGTTCCGGGAATGTCATTGCCACCACGATGCCGTCCGTTTCTACCGAAACGCCGTCATCGCGGTGGCGGTCATAGAAAATGTGGTTCGATGCGTTAACCCCAGGGTTACGCTCTGCTCCACCCTGGGCTGTCTGACTCTTGCCGCCCCATCCGGGGCTTGTTTTCTGGTTAATCTGCGTTTTTTTCGAATAAAAAGTATGCGCTTGCTTTTTCAATTATCAAGCTTCAAAAAAAATACGTTGATTTTATGATTTTGCGGTGGCGATTCATAAAATGTGTGTTATATTATTTGAATACTGTTGAAAGGAGAACCTTATGCTGCCATTTGAAAATAAAATATTATCTGCGGCTAAACGCGCCGATGATTTGCTTGCACGTTTGAGTCTGGATGAAAAAATCGGGATGCTGAATATGAAAAATTGTGCAGTTCCCCGCCTTCATATCCCCGCATATCACTGGTGGAATGAGGGTCTCCACGGTGTCGCCCGTAATGGAAAAGCAACCATGTTTCCGCAATCCATTGCGATTGCCGCCACTTTTACGCCGGAATATGCCTTTGAAATGGGGCAAATTATCCGGGAGGAAGCCCGGATCAAACATACGCATCTGGCAAAACACGGACAGCGGGGGATTTATTGCGGCTTGAATATGTTTTCACCGAATATCAATATCTTCCGTGATCCACGCTGGGGCAGAGGACATGAGACTTACGGTGAATGTCCGGTTCTGACATCTTTGATGGGAACCGCATATATTACCGGTGTGCAAGGTGATGATTCTGAACATCTGAAATGTTGTGCAACTTTAAAACATTTTGCAGTCCATTCCGGTCCGGAAGGGCTCCGCAGTTCCTTCAATACATCGGTCTGCGACCGGGATCTGCAGCAGACTTATCTGTATGCATTCCGTTACTGTGTGGAAAAATCCGACGTTAAAACCCTCATGACATCTTACAATGCCATCGATGAGGTCCCCATGGCAATCAACCGGAAAATGCTGGTCGATGTGATCCGCAGGGAATGGAATTTTCAGTCTGTCGTTGTGACTGACGTCGCCACAGCAGCCAATCTTGTCAATGAGTTTAAACTTTGTGAAGATATGCCGGAAGCATTGGCACTTCAGATCTCTGCCGGTGTGGATGTGTGCTGTGAACTCGGTGATCAAATCCCCGCATATCTGCGGGAGGCTTATGACCGGGGTTTACTGAAAGAGGAAGATATCGACCGTGCCGTCCGCAATCAATTGATTTTAAAATTTCAGCTTGGTCTGTTGGATCCTATGCCGGAAACGGATTATTCCCGGCTCGAATGTAAAGAACACAGAGCCGTCTCCCGTAAAATTGCAGAACGCAGTCCGGTCCTGTTGAAAAACAATGGTATTCTCCCATTGAAAAATTATAACTCCAAAAAGATCGCAGTAATCGGCCCGACTGCTGCCGATGTGGAAGTCCTGCGCGGTAATTACAGCGGAACAGCAACAAAATATGTGACCATTCTTGATGGCCTGCTGGAAACATTCGGGGAAGATCAGGTGATTTATGCCCGCGGATGTGAGATTATTCGCAGCAAAACCGAACTTTGCGGTGAACCGGGTGACCGGCTGGCAGAAGCGGCAGTCGCTGCCGAACAAGCGGATCTTGTGATTCTGTCACTGGGCTTGACGCCGGAATTTGAAGGCGAAGCCGGAGACGCCGGCAATTCCGAAGCCGGCGGAGATAAAGCATCATTGGATCTGCCTGCTGTTCAACAGGAATTGCTGGAAACGGTGCTGGCTGCCGGTAAGCCTGTCATTTTACTGAATTGTTCCGGCAGTTCCATTGCCATTCCGGAAGAAAAAGTGGATGCTGCATTGCAGGTCTTCTACCCCGGTCCGGAAGGCGGACGCGTCATAGCAGATATTCTGACGGGTAAAGTGAATCCCTCGGGCAGATTGCCTGTGACCTTTTACCGTTCGACAGAAAAATTGCCACCGTTTGAAGATTATTCCATGCGTGACCGTACATACCGTTATTGTTCAGAAAATATTCTCTATCCTTTCGGTTACGGCTTGAGTTATACCACCTTTGAATATTCCGGGATGATGGCAGAAAATTGCCCGGAAGGCATACGATGTCAACTCTCGGTCTGTAATACAGGGATGTATTCCGGAGAAACAGCGATCCCGTTTTTCTTCCGTCATGAGAACGGCCCGGCGTATGAACCGCTGAAACAGTTTGCCGGGGCTGTACGTCTGCTTTTGAAACCGGGAGAACGGCAGGAAGTATGTTTTATGTATCCGGCGGAATTCTTGCAGTTTGCCGATGAACAGGGCGTATTTCATCCGATTACGGGGGAGATCACGTTGATGGTAGAAGATCAGTCGATCACCATAGTGCGTCCGTAAGAGATGGTGAATTTTACTTCTTCTAAAATGAGTGAGAGTTGTATGCGTTTACTTTTGCAAAGCTCCAAGCGCAAAATTCAGCTGCCGTCATCGGACGTAAACACAGAATTTCTTCCAAAAACATCAATAAAATGTAAAATAATTCAAAAAATCTTACTTTTTCCTATTGACTTTAGTGCAGTTCTGGTGTATAATTTATAGTGCAGTTCTGGTGCATTAGGTAAAAATGATATAAAACTCCGGAAATCAAACAATATGGTAAAAACGAACTTGAAACACGATCTTGTTGCAGAAAAGGTGCGGGAATGGCTCCTTTCCGGCAGATATAAACAAGGCGAAAAATTACCGACCGATGAGGATTTGGCAAGTCATTTTCTGGTCAATAAGCGTACCGTTGCCCAGGGATTGAATAAATTGGCAGCGGAAGATCTGCTTCAGCGCGCCCCGAAATTGGGGACAATCGTCAAACGTTCCATCGTCCGCCCTCTGACAAACTCAGTCGGCTTTCTGACACTTCGTGACGGGGAAATCTATGCCGATACTGCGGCGTATTGCGATGAATTGCTGCTTGAACATGGACTGTTCCCCATTCAAATGGATGCAAGAGTCTTCCTGAAAAGAGAAAAAATTTCCTCTTATCTGGAACGGATGACCCGGCGGAATAAACCGTACGGATTCCTCATGATGGGGGAAAGTTATTTTCCTTATGAACAACTGATACAGGAGCCGGAACGGTACAGCAACACCATTTTCATCTTCCGATATCACGCGGAACAGGAAATCCCGTGGTGCCGGTACGTGCTTACAGATTACAAAGCAATGGGAAGAATGATTGTGGAATATTTTGCCGCTGCCGGAGTAAAACGGATCCTGTTTCCCGCCCTATACGAAATAGCGTATCAAGGAGTATGGAGTTCCTTACAGAAACAACTGTCTCTGCATATCAAGGACAACTTGAAAGATACAGGAATCGTCTTTGATGATGAATTATTTGATGCCACATTATCCGGAACATCATGGAATGAAATTCTGCCGGACCGCCTGCGCAATACAACGGAACGCACCGGAATCTTCGGTTGGTCAGACTACACACTCGCTTATGAGATAAATAATCTTGCGAAACAAAATGGGATCGATCTTTTCAAAAATTTCACCCTGTTGGGCAATTTCAATACAAAATGGGCAGAAGATTACGGAATAGACACCTTTGACATTCAGGCTCAAAATATTATGAAGGTGGCAGTCGATATGTTGACCGGAGCCGACAACCGGCAGAAAGTCATGATTCCCCCGTTATTGATCAAATACAACAAATAATAGATAAATAAAGGAGTAACAACGAATGAACATGCAAAAACAAAATTGGTTCACACTCATCGAACTGTTGGTCGTCATTGCCATCATCGCCATTCTGGCGGCAATGCTGCTGCCCGCATTGGGTAAAGTCAAAGAAGCCGGGCGCGCAGCGTACTGTGTGAACAACGTTTCACAAATCGCAAAAGGCTGTATCCGTTACGCCACGGATTTTGACGATTATCCGCCGCGTCATGTCGGCGGTGCATCCGGCGGTCCGGACTGGCTATACGGTTTTATCGGTTTGATGTATAAAACTCCGACCGTAGGTATGGGGTATGCCGGTGACATAAAAATCGCGGACTGTCCCAGCGATCAAACCCGCACGGCAGGCGTACATTTTCACGGGTATATGGGCGCGGAAAATAATATTTCCTACGGATACAACCGGAAACTGGCATCATTCCGGAATGAAAAAGCGACCGCCAACTGTATGCGTTATTCCAAGATCAAAGAACCGGGCAATACGATTCTGATCGCAGAAATCGGCAGTCTCAGCCCCCAGAAAAACGTTTACGGCATCTGGGGTAACTACGGTGATGCTGTATGGTATTACTGTAACCGTTTGACGGAATTGGAAGGGTACAACCATGACCGCGGCAACAACTTTGCTTTTGTAGATGGACACGTTACCAAGGTTTCCATTGTAGAATATAACAACAGATTGCGGAAATGCGGTGAATATCTTACCGGTTCCTCAACAAGATGGGCTAACTACTGATGACATCATAAGGATAAAAAAAATGCAAAAGCTGAAAAAGACATTTTCTGTATACCGTTTTACCTTGATCGAACTGCTCGTTGTGATTGCTATCATAGCCATTCTGGCGGCTATGCTGCTGCCCGCACTGAACAAAGTCAAAGAGTCCGGCAGAGCTGCGTACTGTATGAACAATATTTCCCAGATCGCAAAAGGCTGCATCCGTTATACTGCGGATTTTAACGATTATTTTCCCCGTCTTTCTGCCGATGCAAACAGCAGTGTAAAAGAAGTACGTTACGGTTTTCTTTCTATCATGTATAAAACTCCGACAATCGGCATGGGGTATGCCGGTGATATCAAAATCGCAGACTGTCCCAGCGATCAAACCCGCACACCCGGCGTACATTTTCACGGCTATTTGGGAGCTCAATATAACATTTCCTACGGGTTCAACCGGAAACTGACCTACGCAAGAATCGGTACTGCATCAAACTATTATAATCATGAAATGCGTTATTCCAGAGTCAAAGAACCCGGAAACACGATCATGGTCGCAGAAATCGGTTCTCTCAGCCCCGTGAAAAACCTTTACGGTCTCTGGGGACATGTGGGTGATGCCATGTGGTATTATTCCAATCGCTTGACCGAATTGGAAGGTTATAACCACGACCGCGGCAACAACTTTGCTTTTGTTGACGGTCATGTGGCAAAATACAGTATCGTTCATTATACCAATGTTCTGCGTAACAGCGGAGAACGGATATACGGAACAACAACAAGATGGGCGAACTACTGATGAAACGTTTTCTTACCACAACCGTATTGACATTATGCGCAACGTTTTGTTTTGCAAGAGAATTGTATGTAACAAACAATTGGCAGAATGCCTGTATCAAAGAATTGTATTATGCAACCGATAATACAAAAGCAATCCCCCATAAAACAAAAGTCCATTTCCGGCATGATGGCAAAAATCTGATCATCCGTGCAGTCATGGATGTGAAAAAAGATTATCCGTTCCCCGCTCTCACCAACCGGAACGGAACATGGCCGTCCTCGGAAAGTATTGAGATTTTTATTGACCCCGGTGCCGATGGTAAGGGATATTATCAGATCGCAGTCGGCATGAATGGCGACCGTTTCGACAACCGTTATGTAAAAAAAGTCTGGAAGGCAAACTGGAAAAGTCAGGTCAAACATGCGCCCGGACAATGGATTGCAGAAATCACGATTCCGTATCCGGCGAAAACCAATTTCTGTTCCGGATTCAATTTCTGCCGTAATGTAAAGAAGGATGGCGAATATTATTCCACCTGGGCAAAAGTCGGTGCCGTCTTCCATAATCCAGGTAAATTCGGCAAACTCTACCTCGGCAGTAAAGCGGATGTGGATAAAATCGTGCGTAAGGCGGAATTTGAACGTGCCGGAAAATTGAAAGTCAAAGCGCGGAAACTCAAAGTGGAAAAAGAGTTTCCCCATTTGTTTGCCAATCAATTCAACATGCAGAAACTGCAGCATATTGCAGATGAACTGGAAATAATCGAAGCTATGCAAAATTCAGGAATCAAACAATGAAAAAGTTATTATCCGCCTTATTTTTTACCGCTGTTCTTACAGTATCCGCAGTGGAAGAAACCGGCTTTTACGGGAAAGATTTGACCAATATCCCCGAATCGCCGCGCATTACCGGTGCCGCAAAAAGTGCCGTCCCTCTCAAAGTCTTCTTTCTGATCCCGGGCAGAGTTTCCGCCGCGGTCAACGAATTGAAATGCAGACGGGAATTTACGCCGGTCATTCTTCAGACCGAATCATTCCAGAAATATTCTCCCTGGTATAAAGACTCCGGCAAAAGATATGCGCTGGCAATCGAACAGAAAAAACATCAGGCAATCGAAAAAGACAGATTAGGCAAATTGAAAGATTGTGATGTGATCGTCATCGCTAAAACCGATTTCAATATGGTTCCGCCTTATGTCAAAAAAGCCATTCTGGATCAGGTCAGCAAAGGAGCCGGACTTGTTTACATCAACCATGAACACAAAAAACTCCCTGTAAAATTGCTGAATCTGACGGAAAACGTTGCTTCTTCCAACTTTTTCAAAGGAACTCTCCCCGCTCTGGTCTCCATCAAAAAAGGCAAGTACGGCAAAGGAACTGTTTACGCCATCGAATACAAAAAAGTGAAAAACGATGTCGTATGGTATTTCATCGAACCGATTGCCCCGTTTGAGTCGGATGACCCGCTTCTGTATGATGCCTATCACCTTGCGGTTGCAAAAATCATGCAGGCGGCAAGTGGTAAAACGATTCCGGCATCTGCAAAAACAGAAAAATTGATTTTCAACCGTTGGGGCAAGCAGGTCAAAGCGACCTACCCCGGCAAAAATCTGCTTTTGACCCGCAAACTGGATCAATCTGGCGCCGTTACCGATTTTTCCTTTGAATTGATTAACGAAACTGCGAAAAAAGGCATCGCATCCATTCAATTAAAAAAAGAAACCGCCCTCCCCGGCGGCATCACGGAAGCCACCGTTCAATTCTCAGCGCCCTTTACCGGAACACTGGAAGCTCAACTTCTTACGCCGGACAAACGCATCATCGGCAAAAAAGTTCTCCGTTTGAATAACAGCAAAAAAGCGGAATTCAAAATGACAGTTCCCGATATTCCTGATTTGGAATATGCTCCGCTGTATGTAACGGTCAAAGGAAATGCTCAAGATGAATCTTACGCACATGTGTATCTGAAACGCAAACGGGAAAACAATGATTTTTCCATGACCATCTGGGCATATCACATGCCGGGCAGCCGCCTTTCCAAATTCTTCCAGCAGGCATTGAAACAGTCCGGTGTCACCACCATCATGGAAACAGAAGCCATGTGGTGTCAGCCCCACCGGATTTCCCCGAAGCCGCGCGAATTGAAGCAGATGCAACTGAGACCGGCATTTTATACCACCCGTCTCACCGGTCCCATGCCGACCAAAAAAGGTTATAAATACCCCTGCGCCCTTTCCCGCTGGTATAATTATCAGAAAACCGGTAAACTGGAATACAATGCCCGTATTCAGCGCATTGCCGCCGCCGGAAAAGATATGGGAACCATGTTCTATAACCTGGGGGACGAAAACAGCCTTTCACCTCATGGAGAAGTGGATACCTGTCATTGCGTAGAATGTCAGGCTCGTTTCCGCCAGTATCTGGAACGGGAATACAAAACATTGGCTGCCCTGAATAAAGAACATGGGACGAAATACAAATCCTGGGCGGAAATCAAATCCGTCACTTTGGAAGTCGCCTGCGAGAAAAATCTTACGACACTCTGGCTGGATCACCGTCTTTTTATGGAAGAACAATTCATCAACTACCATAAATGGGCAATTGCACAGGTACGCGCACAGGATCCGGAAGGTGTGTGCGGAATCGAAGGTTTGTGCTATCCGTTCCGGTCTTATGAAGGTTTCCGGCTTTATGACATGCTGCCCCTGTTCGACTTCTTTGCGCCGTATCCCTCCACCCGGGAAATCAAAACCGTCAAGTATCTGAAAAAAGGTGCTGTAACCGGCGCCTGGTTCGGGTCTTATGAAGGAACTATGACAGAATCCCGTATGCGTTCCACGCCCTGGGGACACCTTTTCAAAGGCTTGAATTCCACTGCATGGTGGACGGCTGGCGGAATGACAAGCGGCGGAAGTTTTTCCGCGGCGGCGGCACTCTCTGCCGACTTCCAACCCCTGCCCCACTTTGCCTGGGCTATGGATGAAATCAACAAGATCCGCAACAGCGGTCTCGGGGCCTTGCTGGTGGCTGCGACACCGGAGAAACCACAGATTGCCATCCATTATTCCAACAATTCACTCCACGCTTCCACGTTGAATCCGGATCAATCCACCTGGGATATTTCCCACAAGGATTTCGGCGAAGTTCTGAACAGCTGCGGTTTGAATTATGAATTGCTCAGCCCGGCAGAAATCACAAAAGGTGACTTGAAACGGTTCAAAGTCCTGATTCTGCCCTACTCCCAGGCAATCTCGGCAAAAGAAGCCGAAGCTATGCGGAAATTCACTGCCGAAGGCGGTATGATTATTGCCGACTGGAATCCGGGTATCATGAATGAACACGGAAAAATTCTGGAAAAAAGTTCTCTCGCCGACCTTTTCCCCACAAAAACACGGCTTGCGATTCATAAGTACGGAAAAGGTGTCAGTGTGTACCTGCAGGATTATATCTCTTCCTTCCAGGCAAGAAAACAGAAAGGCGAAACCGATGGCATCACACGCGGTTTCCTCCGCCTCCTCCGGACGTATGCCAATGTCAAACCGTATGCGCTTGTGAACAATGAATATAATCAGCTTGAAAGTTATTTCCTGTTCCAAGACGGACCATACACTTATCTGTGTTTTATCGGTCCGACAGCGCAGAGCAAAAAGATCAAAGGCGGTGCGGAATCCGTCTCCGAAACATTCGGTGAATCCACCGCCTCACGCCGTAAGATCAAATTCAACAAAAAAGTTTATGTGTATGACATGTTCGGCAAAAAGCAATCTGCACAGGCAACCGATCAGTATACGATCGATCTGAAACCCTATACCGGACGTGTACTGATCCTGACAGAACAACCGATCAAACCGTTCACAGTCAAAGCAGAAAAAACAACGTTGAAACGCGGGGAACAACTCCGGGTGACCGTGCAAGATCCCGCCCCGGTCATGCTTGCAGAAATTCCCGGACTGATGAACAGCTGCCGTTTTGAAAAAGGCAAATTCACATTCCAGACGGCTTTCAATGATAAGCCGGGAAAATATACCCTGAAAATCACCAACCCGATCACACAGCAAACAAAAAACATTACAATCAACATAAAGGACTGAAACATGAAAAAATCACTCATCCTCACACTCGGTCTCTGCATGGGACTCACGCTCAGCGCAGCAGATGGCAACCTGATGAAAAACGGCGGATTTGAAAAAATCAGCAAAAGCACAAAATCCAGCAGCAAATATTTGATGCAGAAAATCAAAGAAGGCTGGCACGTCGGCAATGGTCCGCTGGCAATCCTCCCTACGAACTGGGTTCTCAATATGGGCGCGGCAAAAGTGGAAATGCTGAAAAAAGCCGATGATGCAAAAAATGTCCACAGCGGTGAATATGCTATGAAAGTCACTGCCTCCAAAACATCCCACCTCTATACTTCCGGCGCAAAAGGCGGAACATACGATATTTCCTACTGGGCAAAAGGGAATGGAACCGTCTATATTATCGCTTATTGTTATTGCTCAGATAAGAAAATCCGCTCTGTTATACTGATGAACACCAAAGTCGCCGGGGATGAATGGAAAGAATTCAAAAAGACAGTCGATGTCAAGAAACTCTGTCCCGAGGTCAATTCCTTTGCCTTTGCAGTTGCTTTTGCAAAAAACAGTGTTGTGGTGATCGACGATATTTCTCTCTCACCTGCCGCCGCAGCTGCCACACAGGCAAGCAAATAAGGGAACAAGATTAAGATCGACCTCCATCGGTAATCGTGCTGAAACGATACCGACGGAACATGATTATTTGGAGTGGGATCGTGCTGGACTTTTGAAATTGCCTCACTTGATAAAAAATAATGATCCGGTCTGATATCGACTTGAAAAAAACGGAAATGTGATTTATTGTATAACAAGAGAATTTTAATAATAATTCACACGAATAGAGGAAAAAATTATGACTAAACAAAAAGCAACATCAAATTTCACTCTGATTGAACTGCTCGTCGTCATTGCCATTATTGCCATTCTGGCATCCATGCTGCTGCCTGCATTGAGCAGAGTAAAGGAAACTGGTAAAATCGCAACCTGTACCAATAATCTGAAACAGCTCGCCATGGCAACCGTTCTTTACGCAGGTGACAATGGAGACTGGCTGCCGGTTGCGACGGATGCGACCTCTGGAGCAGAATCATCTTACTTGAAGACGGTTCTCATGGGAAAATCTAAATATGTTTCTGCGAAAATTCTGGACTGTCCCAGCGACCGCACCAGAACTGCCAATACGCATTTTCACCCGTACCTCGGAGAGAAAAATAACATATCCTATGGATATAATGAAAAAATCGGCGGACGTTATAACGTTCCTGCTGTTGACCCGGGAACATTTGGCATTCCCTCAAAATTAACACGCTGGAAATATCCGGCAAAAGATATCGTCATGTCCGAAGTGAATTGTTATGCAAACGGCTACAAAATTCTGAATCCGGTTTGGAACGCCACAAATGTCTATGAACAACGTTTACTCAACGACACCAACACATTCTTCCAGAACGAAGACGGATCAATGAATCATGATAAAAGCGTGGGCTTCGGTTTTCTGGATGGACACTCAGCCTTGGTTAAAATTTCAGACTTCAAAGCCAATTTGCGTATGGCTGGTGACTGGTGTCATGCAAAGAGTGCCCGTTATTATGTAAACTGGACAAAGTTCCCGGGCGAAACCTATTAATTGCACAATACGGAAGAAGAAGATCAACACATGAAAAAAACAATTTTCTTTGCGCTGCTTTGCGGGATCGGGTGTATTCTGCCCCGTCTTTCCGCTGTGGAAGCCTACACGGATAATCAGTGGGTCGTAAATAAAATCATGTATGCCGTCGACAACAACAAGCCGATTCCGGAACCGACCGCCTTCCGTTTGGCTTTGACGGATAAAGCCTTGATTGTGGAAATCAAACTGGAAGGCAATCACTGGAAAGATTTTCAGAAAACTCCGTTCAAGGTCCGGAAAAACGTCTGGCCCATGACGGAATCTGTGGAAATCTTCCTCGATCCTGGCAGAAGCTGTTCCAAATATGTTCAAATCGCAGCCGGGGTCAATGGCGATATCTTTGACAACCGTTACACCAAAAAGCCCTGGGCGGCAAAATGGACGGTCAAACGTAAAGATTTCAAAGGCGGCGTGATTTTTGAATTTGTGATTCCCTTTGACAATGAGTTCAAAAAACCGGTTGCAGGTGAAGTCTGGGGATTCAATATCTGTCGTAATGTCAAACATTCCTCCCCCTATTTCAGTACGTTTGCAAAAGTGGGAACTTATTTCAATACCCCGGCAAAATTTGCGGAATTACGGATTGGTACACCGAAAAGTTTTCTTACTGCCAGCCAACGGAAAAACCGGCAAATGCTTGCTGATGTGGAAAAAGAAATCAAACAGGCCGGTCTTACCATTCATTTTGCAAAACAAATCACAAAGTTGAAAAAAGATTGTGATGAATTGGGGATCCAGGCAGTCAAAGATGAATTGAGATTGCTGAAAGCTATGAAGGAGATCAAATAAATGAAACTTGGAATAAAATTTACTTTGGCGGCAATCCTGACATTGGGCAGTGCCGCACAAATATTTGCTGACTGGTCCAAAGACGGCGAATATCCCTGGGGTAAACTGGATGAAAAAAATGTCACACCTCATCGTCAGCTCTATAAACCTCTTTCCGGAAAAAAGCCGAAAATCTTTTTCCTGGGGTACAACAAAGGAATGCGTGAAATCGCCGAATTCCGCCAGCGTTTTGAATGTGATTTCCAATACTGGCCCGCACTGAACAAAAAAGCATTTTCCGCATTTGAACCGAAGCCGCAGAAAATCTATGCCGCTTCCATGGATGAACAAGATTACCGGGCAGAACGCAAACGGATCTTTGCCGATTTGAACAACTGCAATGCCATTATCATCGGTAAATTCCAATTCTCCGATATTCCTGCTGATATCCGGAAACAAATGTTGGATCTGGTGAAAAAAGGTGCCCCCATGCTCCTGATCCTGCAGGATGCCAAACTGCCGGTGATTTCCGGTGCAACATTCAAACCGGAAAAAATCCCTGCCAATATCCCGGTCGCCGCGATCCCTGATCTTCAGAAAACAAAACTGTATGCGGCAACCGTCGGTAAAGGTAAAATTTTTGCGATTGCCTACAACAAACCTGCCAACCGTTATCCTTTGGAAAATATGGTTCCGTATAACAGCAACGATCCGCTGTATTACGAATACAATTACGCCTTCCTCGGAGCATTGATCCGTCAGGAATTGGCAAAAAATGTACCGTCGATTACATTGCAGCAGAATGTGGCGGCAATCAATGGCAAACTGCCTTCCGGCGCAAAAATCCGTATTGAATATCTGGACCGACTCGGGAACGTGGTCAGCAAAAAAACAATGGCAGCACGGAACGGTGCCAATGCAATTACAACTCCGGCAGACCTCTCTGCCAGCGTGGTAATGATGGATGCGTTTCTCACCGATGCTGCGGGCAAAGTCATCAATTATGCGGCAACGCCGTTTGTCTCTCCGCGTAAAAATAAAATCATCTCTTTCAAACTGGATCAGGACATTGTGAAAAAAGACCGGAAATTCTCCGGTATCGTAACCATGTCCGGCAAACCGGCTGGCACGCTTTCGTTCCGCGCTGTGGATAATGAAGGACGCCTGATTTTTGTAAAGGACATCAAAGCAAAAGGCGGGGCAAACAAATTTGCCTGGCAGTTCCCACCGTTTGACAGTTTATCTGCAAAGTTGAATGTCAAATATCTGGAAAACGGCAAAATTGCGGACGAATACCAGTGTGCAGTCTATTTTCCAATCGATCAGAAATTGATTCATAACGATTTCCAGTTTGCTATTTGGGAAAATATTTCAGACAGCCGTATCTCGGAATCCATCCTGAAAGATCTCAAAAAAGCCGGAATCGATGTTCTGATGGAAACTTCTGTGATGTTCGACACCGCAACCGCAGCCACCCACCCCCGTACACTTCACAAAGCCGGGATCGCTTATGCCATTTACCTGACACGTCTGGTCGGTACGCACAAATATCAGAAATTGTGCAATCTCTCTCTGGCAGATGCCGTGCGGGAAAATAAATCCTATCTGGATAAAAACGGCAGACCCTTTGCCGCCAACTACAATACCATCAAAAAGATTGTGACAGAATCCAGTAAATTCGGAACCGCATTCTACAATCTGGGGGATGAAAACTCTCTGACCGATCATGCGAAAGACGAAAACTGTTTCTGCAAAGAATGTAAAGTGCGTTTCCGTAAATTCCTGAAAAACATGTACGGAACCATTGATAAAGTCAATGCGCAGTACAATTCCAAGTTCAAGAGTTTCGATGAAATCGAAGCCATGCCGCTGGATAAGGCGGCGGAAAAAGAATTGCTTTCCATGTGGATCGATTTCCGTGCCTTTATGGATTATTCTTTCACCGAATGGCATAAAATGGTCGCCGGACAGGTCCGTTCCATGGATAAGACATCCCCCATCGGGATCGAAGGTCTGGTTTATCCGTACAAAACGTATTCCGGCTTTGACCTTGCACAAATGCTCCCGAATTTTACCTTCTGCGCGCCCTACTTTATTTCCCGCGACATCCATGCGTTGAAATACATGGGCAAAAATGCCGTAAAATCCGCCTGGTTCGGCACATACGAAGGAGAAATGAACGAACAGTATTCCCGTCAGCCGCCGTGGCGTTATCTTTTTGCCGGTCTGGGCGGCGCGTTCTACTGGTATGCAGGCAACCCTGGATACTCCAACGCAACGATTTACCGTATGGATCTGGGCTATCTGAGCCAATTCCGCCATACATCCGATGAAATCGCCAAGATCAAAAATTCCGGTATCGGCAAACTGATCAAGGACAGCAAAATCAGAAACGATAAAGTGGCGATCCATTATTCCCAGGCATGTCTCCATGCGGCAAATCTGAATCCGGATCAGACCACGTGGGAACTTTCCATCGGCAATATGGGTGATCTTATCGAAAGCACCGGATTGGATTATGAATATCTGACACCGGCAGAAATCACCGCCGGCAAACTGAAAACATTCAAAGCATTGTTCCTCCCCAACTCCCAGGCTCTTTCCAAAGCTGAAGTCAAAGCAATGAAAGAGTTCGTCAGAAACGGCGGACTGCTTGTTGCCGACTACAATCCCGGGATCATGGATGAACATGGTAAATTCCTGGATGACTCCCAATTGGCAGATGTATTCGGCGCGATGGATAAACTCAATGTCAAACGCTATGGCAAAGGTACCGCCGTCATCCTCCACAATTATCTGGACGGCGCAGCACAGAAAGTGCAGAAAGGTACCGCGACCGGCATCCAGCGCGGTATTCTTGCCCTGCTGAAAAAACATGCAGGAACAGCTCCCGTGGTACAGGCGCTTGACTCCCAAGATAATATCGCAGAATATAAAGCCTACACCAATGAAAAAGGCGATCATTACCTCTGTTTCCTCGGTCCCATCACAGAAGCCGGAGAAGCAAAAAAGAGTACAGCCGGAGCGGAAGCAGGGGCTGCGGCAGCCATTATTTCCAGCGGCAACATGACCCGTACCGTCAAAATGAAAACCCCGATGCACGTTTACGACTTGAACAACGGCAAATATCTGGGCAAACTCAAAGAATTCAAGTTTGATCTTGCTCCGGCAACCGGCAGAGTCTTTGCCATTACTCCGGCAAAAGCCCCTGCCCCCGGACTCAAAGGTGCAGTCAAACTGGAAAAAGGCAAAGCCGCAAACTATACCTTGTCCGGCGTGAACAATCCCGTCCGCGTGACAATCACGGCTCCGGATGGCAAAACTGTATTCACCCGGAATGTGAGTGCAAAAACAGCCTTCCAGTTCGTGCCGTCCTATGATCTGCCCGCCGGAGAATATACCATCCGTGCCAGGAATATCATCGGCGGAGCGGAAAAAGTAATGAAAGCAAATCTGAAATAATCTTATAACACGAGGTAAATTCAAAAGTCCGGCAAAATTTGACTGAAAAAAGATTGTTGATGAGATGAAAATGGTAGTTTTCAGATCGCAACAAGGTTTTTCAGACATTTTTGAATACTTTTGAAATTGCCTCAACACAGGAGAAAAACAAAATGAAAAAAACTTTGATTATGTTCGCAGCAGCGGCAACACTCTGTACCGCAGCCGCGGCTGAAGTCAATCTGTTGGCAAACGGCGGCTTTGAAAAAATCAGCAAAGTGGCAAAAGCATCAGACAAATACATCATGACAAGAGTCAAACAGGGCTGGGATCTGGGCATGGGCCCGGTTGCTAAAATCCCGCAGGATTGGGTTCCCAATACTGTGACAGGTAAAGTCAAACTGCGTATTGTAACCATTGGCGAAAACGGCGAAAATAAAGAAAATGTAGTCGAAGGTAAAAATGCCCTGTACGTACAAGGGCAAGGATTCCACCTTTACAATTCCAGCAGTTTGAAACCGGGCAAATATAAATTCAGTTTCAAATACAAAGGTTCCGGCAGAGTTACAATCTGCTTCTATTGCTACAAAATTGACCCGAAAACCAGACGCGGCGTCCATGTGCAATCCATAGCTCCGATGACCGTTATGGCAAAACCGCAATGGCAGACCTTTACCCGGGAAATGGAAATCGGCAAATGGAAACCGGAAATCTCAACATGTACCTTTGCTTTGACAGGTACAAAAGCAGATTTTTATATCGACGATATGATCGTCACAGCAGTAAAAGAATAAAACAGGAAAGTTGAAAGAAAAATGAATTGGTTCAGAAACACCGGACTCGGAATGTTCATCCATTGGGGCGTGTATGCAGTACACGGCAGAGGCGAATGGTGTCAGGCGCAGGAACGGATCCCCACCGCAGAATATGATCAGCGGTACATGGATCTCTTTACGGCGGATGAATACGACCCCGAAAAATGGGCGCAAATCGCAGTACGTGCCGGCATGGAATATATGGTTTTGACCACAAAACATCATGACGGATTCTGTCTTTTTGACACAAAAACAACAGATCGTAATGCCGTCAAACGCGGTCCGAAACGGGATCTGGTTGCCCCCTTCGTTGCCGCATGTAAAAAATACGGTCTCAAATGCGGTCTGTATTTCAGTCTCCCCGACTGGAGTGAACCGGCATTCTTTTCCGGTCCCCACCTCACGCCGGAAGCATGGAACGATTTTCTTGACCGGATCGTATTCCCCCAGGTGCGGGAACTCTGCACACAGTACGGACAGTTTGACGTTCTCTGGTATGATAACATAATCGGCATGAGCAACGGGAAAAATTCTTTTGAACCCAATGTAAATTTCCGGGAAACAACAACCGGAAATACCAATGACAAATTGACCGCAGAAGATTACCGTGCCGCAGAACTCAATGCCATGGTACGCAGTCTTCAGCCGGGCATCCTGATTAATGACCGTTCCCTGACGCCGGAAGACTTTTACACCGCAGAACAGAACCTGACTCCGCCGAAAGACCCGGAACGCCTTTGGGAAGCCTGTATGACCTTGAACAAACATTGGGGCTGGTATCCTGCCGACCCGTATTACAAATCTCCGTTTGAAATCATTCATGCGATCACCGGCGTCGCCATGTCCCGCGGACACATGCTTTTGAATGTGGGACCGGACCGTTACGGTCGTTTGAACAGCAATGAGATCCAGATTCTGGAAACAGTCGGTAATTGGATGAAAGTCAATAAAGAAGCCGTCAAAGGCGTCACCTCCGGCGGCTTGGACGGCGGTTCTTACGGTTGTTCTGCAAAGAAGGGGAAATATTATTATCTGTTTCTCCATTATGCCTCCCGCGAAGGTTTCATCACCATTCCGGACTGTTCCAAGAAATTCAAATCTGCCACATTGCTGGGCGATGAATCCCGTGTAATGACCTTTGAATATAAGAATGACAATGTGATTATCCACAACACTCCGATGCCGGAATACAATGTAATTCCCGTCATTCGTTTGGAAGCGGAAGAAGAATAAAAAACATTACAAAATTAGCCTCTTCGACGGTTTGTTCCATAAAATCAAATCTTATTGGAGTTTAATATTCTCTGAAGTTTATGCCTTTTCGATTTTAAATACCCTCGGATTTATACAAGAAAAGAACTCAACGTCCGAATAAGCTGAGATGAATCTAGAACCAGTGCCAACGGCACGGCACA
>JAFVSW010000324.1 GCA_017503545.1 Lentisphaeria bacterium
GGTTTGTGCCATAAAATCAGATTTTCTTTGAGCTTGAAATTTCCGGCAGTTGATAGATTTTCAATTTGAAGTACTCACGAATTCATGGAAGAAAAACTTAACGTCCGAACAAGCTCGGATTTACCGGAAAACAAGCCCTGACAGGGCTGGTCTAACAGTGATTCTAAATTCTTTCGGACGTTGAGTCTTTTCTTATGTAAATTCGTGAGTACTTCAAATTGAAAAATCTATCAACTGTCGGAATTTTCGAGCGAGAAATCATTATGACTTCTGTCACAAACCGTCGAAGAGGCTTTTTACGGAGTGGTACGGAGGATCACACCTGCACCCAATATCACATGAATTTCCATTGCAATGAGGACAAATGGGAGACGTTGGCATTTCCTGCCACCCTCCGTATATCTCCGTATAAACCGTCCGCTCCGCTGTTAGTTCCGCCTCCGGCGGAGGCTCCGCCACCGTCCTCCATAGCTCCGCCAGGAGCGACGGAGGTAGCTCAAAGATTTCAGATGGAGTGCCTGATCATTGAACGGGGACAAGGGCGAGCCGGAAGCCGAGGACGCTGTAGCGATTGCCCGGTCTCCAGTAGTACCGGCACGCTGAACGACAGCCCTCGGCGCCGTGGCTCCAACCGCCGCCGCGCAACACGCGGCTAGAGCCATTCTGCGGTCCTGCAGGATCCGTTACTGCACCATCACTGTAAGATCCATACCAGTCCCGGCACCATTCCCACACATTCCCATGCATGTCATATAAGCCCCAGTTATTCGGTTGTTTCCGTCCTACGGGATGGGTTCCTCCTCTCGTATCCGAATATTGTTTTTCTGACCAACCGGAAATATCATGTCCATTCGACAGTTCAAAGTCTCTTCCGCAATTTCCCGCATACCAACCGACTAAATCTAAATTCGGAGAATTATTCTTACCTATGATACGCATATCTTCTCCACTGTTGAGTGCAGTCTTCGTTCCTGCCCGGCAGGCATATTCCCATTGGGCTTCCGTCGGCAGATCAAACTTATATCCACGGGGTAATTTTCCCGCATAACGCTCATTCAGTTTATCGCAGAATTGCTTTGCTTCATTCCAACTGACTTTTTCCACCGGACGGTTATCACCCTTGAAATGGGAGGGATTATTCCCCATTACGGCTTGCCATTGCGCCTGCGTTACTTCATACTTCCCAAGCCAATAATCTTTGGTCAATGTAACCGAATGCTGTTTTTCATCATTAGATCTCCCTGACTCACTGGACGGACTCCCCATCATAAACGTTCCGGCTTTGATTTTCACCATTTCAAGACGCATTCCATTGTATTCTACGATTCCGTTGAACACAACTTTTTCCAAAGCCACGGTCATTTTTTTCAGACCGGACCAGTCACAAACGATTTTAAGTTCTCCCGTATATTCGGCAGCACCGGACTTGTAGGTCAAGACAGGATTATAAGTCTGGCCTTTCGTGAATCCCTTAAGAGTGGACATCGTATCCAATATCTTTGTCCCGAATTTCACTTTCGCAGGAACACGGGCTCCATCAACTGTCGCTATGATATCAAGGGTCGGTGCCTTTTCTTCTTCCTTTTTTGGCTTTTCAACAGCCACGATGGGAACAAGAGCAAGACGGAAACCAATGGTATTTTCCCGCTTGTCCGGCTTAAAGCTGTGCCGGTAAGCAGAACGACATCCGCTGGTATAATTACTCCAACTGCCGCCACGCCGCACGCGTTCAGTACCGGTAAGTTTAATCGGATCCGTTGCAGCACCCTTGTCGTAAGCTCCATACAAATCACTGCACCATTCCCAGACATTGCCATGCATGTCATACAGTCCCCAGTGATTGGGGCGCTTCTGCCCAACCGGATGAGTGCCGCCGATGTTATCGGAATACTGTTTATCTTCCCAGGAAGCAATGTTACAACCATCAGCCAGCTCAAAATTCTGACCACAATTTCCGCCATACCAGCCGACTTTATCCAAATTACCGGAATTATTTTTACCTGCGATTTGCATATTTTCTCCACTGTTGAGGGATGTTGTTGTCCCTGCACGGCAGGCATATTCCCATTGAGCTTCTGTGGGCAAATCAAATTTATATCCGGACGGCAGCTTACCGGAATATTTTTCATTGAGTTTCTTACAAAAGTCTCTTGCTTCATGCCAACTAATCTGCTCAACCGGGCGGTTTTGACTTTTAAATCCGGATGGATTGTTTCCCATTACCGCTTCCCATTGAGCCTGTGTGACCTCATATTTTCCAAGCCAGTAATCACGGGTCAACGTTACTTGATGCGCTTCTTCATCGCTCTCTCTTCCAGCCTCACCGAACGGACTGCCCATAGTAAATGTGCCGGCTTTGATCTTTACCATTTCAAGCGGAACACCATTGCAATTTATTTTAGAAAACGCCTGATCGACCAATGTAACTGTCATTTTTTTCATACCAGACCAATTACAGACGAATTCAAGTTCTCCCGTATATTCGACATCACCGGACTTGTAGGTCATTACAGGATTATAAGTCTGGCCATTCGTAAACCCCTGGATAGGCGACATCGTATCCAATATCTTTGTCCCGAATTTCACTTTCGCAGGGACACGGGCTCCATCAACTGTCGCTATAATCTCAAGCATCGGTTTCCGTTCTTCTTCCGTTTTAGGCTTTTCAACCGCTGCAACGGGAATAAGGACGAGACGCAACCCCAGATTATTGAAACGCGTATCCGGAACGTTATTGAAACGGGTAGAAGAACGGCTGTCCTTCGCCAAACCGCTCCAACTGCCGCCGCGGAATACACGCTTAGAACTGTCAGTATCGCTGTACGCACGTACAAACTCAGCAAGTGTATTATTGGATTTATCCTGCCAATTATCCAGGCACCATTCCCACACATTGCCGCTCATATCATACAATCCACATTCGTTCGGCTTTTTTTCTCCAAACGGATGGGTTGAACCTCCGGAATTTTCCTTATACCAACTGACATCGGCAAGGTTATTACTTCCGCTGTATTTATGACCTTTGCTCCGCTTGCCTCCGCGTGCCGCAAATTCCCATTGTGTTTCGGTAGGCAGCATAAAACTCCACCCTTTTGGTGCATATTGATTCATCTTTTCACAGAATTTCATGGCCTCATACCAGGAAATTAGTTCCACTGGATATTTGTCACCTTTATTTTTTGCGGACGGTGCTTCTGAAACATTCATAACGGCACACCATTGGGCGTTGGTCACTTCATATACCCCGATATAAAATGGCTTTGTCAACGTTTTTGAGTGTTCCACTTCATCGTCCCAGTTTTCACCGTCTTTTTTACTCATGGTAAACGTCCCCGGTTCCAGCTTGAGCATTTCAAGTTTTATTCCTTTGGGCAAAGAAAAGATAACTTTTTCCAATGCCACGGTCATTTTTTTCATACCGAACCAGTCACAAACAATTTTAAGTTCTCCCGTATATTCGGCAGAACCGGACTTGTAGGTCAAGACAGGATTATAAGTCTGGCCATTCGTAAAACCCTCAAGAGTGGACATCGTATCCAATATCTTTGTCCCGAATTTCACTTTCGCGGGAACACGGACTCCATCAACTGTCGCTATAATATCAAGGGTCGTCTGGGGCAGATGTTTCTTTGCTTCCGCTTTCAATTTCTGCGCTTCCGTACTATTACTATCAATTTTCAATGCAGCTTCCGCCTGCTTCAGCATCCGCGCCCAATCTTTACGACTGCCGGCAAACCGGGCTGAACTGATAAAATTGGAAACGGTCAGATCACGAGCTTCCGTAAATGCTTTTTCATAACAGGAAATGGCGGATCGCAAGGCATTTTCTGCGGATGAAAAATTCCCGGATTCATAGTCACGAGCAGCGGAGGCCACCATATTTTCGGCATCCCGATAAGCAACAAAAGCAAGACGGGAACCATTGAAACGGTCAGCTTTTGTTTTTTGTGCAGCAATCTGCTTCTGCAGTTGTTGGACCTGTCGGCGTAATGGAATATTTTTGATGATCCAATCGGCAGCATCTTCCGCATTTTTGAAACTGACATTCGCTGAACGGATATCTTTATTTTTCATTGCCAATATACCGGCAGAGAAATTTTCTTTCAGAGAATCCAGATGTTTGCCGAATGTCTGACCGGGATCACAGGATAAAGCTTCAACATTCTCTTTCTTATTCATCACCCGTACCTGTAAACGGTAAGTTGCCTGAATAAATCCGGTACGTACCCGTTCGTCCTCATGACTTTTTGCGGTTGCGGGACGTTGTTTTTTCGCAGCAGGCGGTTGTATTTTTTCAGCTTTCCGTTGCGGTTTGGGATTCGGGGACTGCTGTTCGTTTTCGGTTGCAGCAGGAATAGAAACAGCCTGTTCTTTCTGCAGTTTATCGTAGTAAAAATATCCGCCGCCTGCAAGGAGTACCAGCAACAGGAAAAATGCTGCAACTTTCCAGAATGCACCGCCGCCGGTGTTTTTTGCTCCTTTAATTTTTTTCCCTCCCAAAGCGTCGGCGAAGTCAACACAACAATCAAAACGTTCGTCCGGATTCTTGCTCATGGCACGCTGGATGGCTTTATTCATGTATTTGGGAATGTTGGGAATCTCATCCGCAGTCTGAGTCAAAACAGCCTGCTGCAAAACCGCCGGATCCGGGCTTTCAAAAGGCAAGTCGCCGGAAAGCAATTGATAAGTCATCACTGCCAAAGCATACTGATCGGCGGCGGCATTCTGTTTTTTGCCGCGCCATTGTTCCGGTGCCATATAAGGACCGGTTCCGCTTGTGCCGTGATAAGCCATACTGACACGGGACATGGAAGTATGGATCTGAGCAGCAAGCCCAAAGTCCAGGATTTTGACTTTGCCTGCAGCATCAATCATCACATTGGCGGGTTTGATATCACGATGAATGAGCCGACAATCGTTATGAGCATAATCAAGAGCATCAGCAATCTGACGGATAATGGGGAGTATAATCGCAGGAGTCAATCTGCCTTCTCTGGATTTCTTCTTGAACCAGCTGTAAAGATCTTCCCCTGGACAATATTCCATAATGAGGTAATAATTGCCGCTTTCCGGTTCCCGTTCCAACTGTTTTATGCTTGCAATATTCTTGTGACTGAGAGCTGTAACCAGTTGAAAGTTTTCCTTGATATCTTTCATTTCGATGGTATTATGAGATAATTCCGGCGGCAAAGCTTTGAGTGCAACTTCAATATCAGATGTTTTATCCAGGCATTTATAAACCACCCCCATACCACCCTGACCAAGTTTGGCAAGGACTTCGTAGCGAGACAGAACAAGATCTCCGATATGAAAAAGTCCCTCAGCAACACGGGCATGAGCATTCTTCATTGTGTCGTAAGGATCAATCATTTTTGCAAAACCTTTTTTGTTTGAGGTAATTTCAAAAGTCCGGCAAAATTTGACTGAAAAAGGATTGTTGAAGAGATGGAAATGGTAGTTTGAGGTGGCTACCCAGTGGGTAACCACCTCAAACGCTCCGTTTTCAGATCTCAACAAGAGTTTTCAGGCATTTTTGAAGACTTTTGAAATTGCCTCGTATAATCATTTATTTTTGTTTTAAGTTAATATAACTTATATCCGTCACTTTTTCAAGAAATATCATACAAAATTCAATAAAATTGTCAACATTCAAGGATTCCGCAGAACGATCAATGATTACCATTCTGATTCAAAGTATATGTTTTGCGTGTAAATCATAAATTCCAAACCTTGTTCCGGCATATAAAAAACACCTGTTTTTTGAAAAATTATGAGATATCTGCGGATTTTTTTGTTTTTTGAGTTGAAAAATCCCACTTTAAGGTACATAGTATAGACAACAGTAGAAAAATGTCAATTTTACAGTCAGGTATTGAAAATGGCACAGTGGAAAGAACAGCTGAAAATTATCGCAGAAACCATCAATAAAGTCATTGCAAATGACCGGTTCCCGGAAAAAATCGAACCCGCAGTACTCCGTCAGGCAGTACGCGCATATCCCATGCTCGGCGGCAAACGGCTCCGGCCCGCACTCGTTATGTGGGCTTGCGGTCTCTTCGGCGGGAAACCGGAAACCGTACTCCCTGCCGCCGCCGCAGTGGAAATTTATCACAATTGGACATTGGTCCATGACGATATCATTGACTGCGATGATTTCCGGCGCGGGACACCGACGACCCATATCAGCATTGCCGCATCCGCAGAAACAGAATATGGTGCAACCGGTAAAACGGCATCCAAATTCGGAACAGACTTTGCCATTCTGGCGGGCGACCTTCAGCAGAGCTGGAGTGTGGATATGTTATGCAAACTGCAGGATAACGGGTATTGCGCCGGAACAGTGCTTTATCTGATCCGAAAAATGCAAGAGGAATTGGGAATCGACCTGATCTCCGGCGAAGCCTGTGACGTAGCATTTGAAATCCGGAAAGATGAAATCCCGGAACATGAAGTCCGCAAAATGATTTCCGGAAAAACCGGTGCGTTATTCAGTTATTGTGTACAGACCGGCGCCATTCTGGCAAAACCGGAACTGGATTTTGAACATCCGGATGTGAAAGCAATCGCCGAATTCGCAGAATGTCTTGCCCTGGCTTTCCAGTTGCGGGATGACTGGCTGGGTATTTTCGGTGAAGCGGAAAAATTCGGTAAACCCATCGGTTCGGATTTTCAGGAAGGTAAACCGACTCTGCTTTATCTTGCCGCCATCAAAAACGGATCCGCCGAACAACAACAGAAATTGCGGTCTCTGCTCCGGCTGGAAGAATATACCCCGGAAATCGTGGAAGAAATCCGGGCATTGCTCCGGGAAACCGGGGCGGAACAGATCATTCTGGATGAAATCGACAGCTGTTCCAAGCGGGCAGTAAAACTCCTTTCCCGCTTCGAAAAAAATGCGTACCGGGATTATCTGGAAGAATTGACCGGGGCATTGACCGGACGGAATGTATAAATCGGAAAAACAACTTTTCATAAAACATCAACAAAAGGAAATCAACATGAAAAAAGTTACTTTTGAAGGTTGGAAAAATTGCATTGAACTGAAAAACGGTAAATTCAAGCTCATCGTAACGACGGAAGTCGGACCCCGTGTTATCGGCGCTTTTTATGGAAAATCCAAAAATCTGTTCCAGGTCGATCCCGATCTCGCCGGTAAAAAAGGCGGCGATGAATGGGTCAATTATGGCGGACACCGCCTCTGGCACTCCCCCGAAACAAAAGAACGTACTTACGAACCCGATAACGGTACTCCCTGTACCGTGCAAGTCGTCAAACGCGATGATGACGGTGTTGATTTCATCACACCTGCCAGCCCGGTCACAGGCATTGCAAAAATGCTGTCCATCATCCCCGGTCCGGAAGAAACGTTCCAGGTTATTCACACCATCCGCAACGAAGGTGTATGGGAAATCGAAGCAGCAGCCTGGGCTCTTTCCGTAATGGCTCCCGGCGGAACTGCTCTGGTCCCCCAGAATCAGGAACCTTTTGCCCTGCTCCCCAATTCTTTCCTCTCCATCTGGCCTTACACAAGACTGGATGACCCCCGTCTTACATTCGGCAGCCATTTTATCATGGTCCGTCAGGATGAAACTGCAGAAACTCCGCTGAAGATCGGTTACAACTGCAAAGACGGTTGGCTCACCTATATCAACGACGGTATTGCCTTTGTCAAACAATTCATCTACGATGAAGACGCGGAATATCCCGATAACGGATGCTCCATTGAAGTTTATACCAATAAACACATGCTGGAAGCAGAAACTCTCAGTCCTCTCGAATACTTGAAGCCGGGTGACGAAATCACTCACGTGGAAATGTGGAGTGCATTTGAACTCCCCGTAAAATCTGTCACAACAGAAGACGAAGCATTGCTCCTTTTCGGCGAAAATGATGACTGCGAATGTGGTTGCGGCTGCGGCGACGATGACTGCGATTGCGGGGACGACTGCTGCTGTGGAGAAGAAGATGGCAACCACCATCATCATTGCGATTGCGGCTGCGAAGAAGAAAAGGCTGTCGCCAAGAAAGCAAAGAAGGCAGCAAAAGCAGAAAAAACCAAAAAGAAAGATTCTGCAAAAACAAAAAAATCCGCCGCCAAAAAGAAAAAATAATCCGAATTAATCCTGCGGTCCGGTAACATTTTCACCTCCTTACCGGGAGAAGAATACGATACCGGACCGTTCTGTTTCAGTATGAGTAAAAAACAACCGGTAAAAAATAAAAAAGCCCAAGGACAGGGGCAGAAACCCGCACCGCAGCAGAAAACGACTCCGGAAAAAGAAGTCGATAATGCTGTGCCGCGCCCGCTGCCCGGTTGTTTGCTGCCCGGTTGTCTGCTGATTTTTCTGATCGGCGGCAGTCTGCTCTATCTGGCATCATTCTGCGTGATGACAGCACGTTTGCCGGGAACGATTCCGCCGGAAGTATATCTGCCGGTGAATCTGCTGCGTTTTTATTCGGATGAATTTTACCGGCTGACAGAATATCTGTACCGTTTTTCCGGTGGGAAAGAAGATCCTTTTGTACGGGGTCAATCCTACACAAAATTCCGCGCTCATGTAAAAAATGAAAATGGCGGGCGGACCGTATATCGGATCAATGAAGGTTTTGCGGATGTGTATCAGATCAACCGCGACGGCACCCGGTCAGACAGCGAACGGATCGTCTTACCATCCAACCGCGCTGTGTTTTTCCATCAGATGCGGACGGATGGAGAATATTTCGATCTGCTGCCGGTTCCGGGTATGAGTTTATACCGGAAGGGACGGGTGATCCGGAAACGCACTTATCCGGTTGCCCTGGATAAAAATACGACTGTGTATAATTTTGATTGCAATTATGTCAACAATGCCCCGTATACCGGCTGGACCATGGCGGCACGGCAGGATGTGAATGATCCTTACCGGCTCCGCACTGCCACCTATTTGCGGGGAACACTGATCGAAAACCGTTTCTTTCCGGAACGGGGATATTATCGCGGTCCGGAAGGCTACGGCATGGTAAAACCGGAAGCGATCGTCTTGCTGGAATATGAATTCGGGCGTAACCGGATGTTATTTCATCAGGCGGCAGATTCCCATTTCCAACTGCTCCGGCTTGCCGGGATCCGCCATCGGTTTCAATGGCAGAACGGGGAATACGGTCTGCCCGATTCCCTGTTGCGTATGGCAGTCAGAAAAGCAGATTATGGGCTGTTGAAAAAGTTATTGCGGCATGACTTGATCCGGAAAGAATTGATGGAAACAAAGCGGACTCCGGCAAAAAATGCCTGGTCCTGTCTCCACGACGCCGCCATACAGAACGATGTCCGTATCCTTGCGGAAATCATACCTTTGTATCCGGATATCAACTTAAAAGAAACCACATGGGGTGCAACACCGTTCCTGGCAGCGGTAATGGCTGACCGGAAAGAGAATGTACTGCTTTTTCTGCGCCGGGCGGATAAAAATGTGAATCAGACCCTTGCGGATGGTTCCACGGCATTACACCTTGCCGCCGAAACCTTGTCACCCGTCATGGCGGAATTACTCCTTGCTTATGGCGCGGATAAACAGAAACGCAATCGGGCGGGGGATACCCCGTTGCGTCATTTACGCAAAAAATTACAGCATCAGGGTTTGGATGAATCCCACCCGGATGCTGCAAAATTACTGACACTGCTTCAATGAGAAGTGTGTATCACAACTGCTGAAGATATTGCATATATCCTGCGGCTTCCAACAATTCCTTCCGGCTGACAAAGTCATGATACTCTTTGCGGTCAACGGCACTCCAGGCACATTCAGAATAAGCAAAAATACGGGGCAGCACCTTCTGCATCACACGCCATTGCGGCACGGTTTCCGTCCACAGACATGCTTCAGTCCCCAGAATGGAATCTTTCACTTGTTCCGGCCATATGATGTAAGGATCGGTCATATACACCCCGGATTCTTTCAATTCAAACATCCAGGTTTCCCATGGTTCACTCAAGTTGGCAGGATAATCAAAATACAGAGAAGTATGGACGGAATACACCGTTTTATTACCGTTGGGAGCCACACGGAGAGGTTCCCGGATATCCAGCCAAACCTGAATGATCGTATCCGCCGGATAAACCTGTCCGGAACATGTTCCCCAAATCATGGGAGTTCTGCCGTTTTCCACAATAAAACGGGACATATCCACCATAAACGCATTTTCCAGTTCCCGCATGGTATGCAGTCCGCGTTTTTCCATAGCAGCACGGCATTTATCACATTTTTCCCAGTTTGCAGTTTCCGCTTCGTCGCCGCCGATGTGGATCACAGGGCTGTCCGGGAAAATCTCCATAAGTTCACGGAATACATCTTTCATAAATTCCTGAGTGCCGGGATTTCCGATACACAATTCCCCGCCCGGATTCGCCGGATCACATGCCAATTGCGGATAATTTTCGATTAACATTCTGGAATGACCCGGGATATCCACTTCCGGCACAATGGTGATACCCAAATTTTTTGCATGTGCCGCCACTTCTTCCAGTTCGGCACGGGTGTATTGACCATCGGAATACGTCCCGGATCCAGTCAATTTTGCCGCAGATTTCAACGGCAAACGCCATCCCTGATCATCCACAAGATGCCAATGGAAGGAGTTCAGCCGTAATGCCGCGCAAACATTCAAAACCTGTTTGATCACGCTGATTTTCTGAAAGTGCCGGGCACTGTCCACCAGAAAACTGCGCCATCCGAAACGGGGTTCATCTTCAATCAGAACACAAGCCAGAGCGTCTGTGCGCTGTGCTTCGATCCCGGCGGCAAATAACATCTGAGTCAATGCGGAAAAAGCGTAACGGATCCCGGTGTTATCTCCTGCGGCAAGAAGGATTTTCCCGTTTTCGATACGGATGGACCAGGCACCATCTTTTTCCATGCAGACTTTTTTACAGTGGATAACGGCATCATTTTCCCACGCAGTCTGCAATTTCAGTTCCAGATAATTTCCCAATGCGGCAAATTCATTTTTCAGAAAAGAAAATGCTTCATCAAAAAACACTCCGTTGATTTCCTGAAGGAGCAAAGCACCATCCAATGGTGTAACTTTTGCAGGAGCTGGAATCAATACTTCATACGTCTTTTTGTGCATAATACAGTCTACTCCTATTATGGGATCAATGTTGTAATTGCGGTATAAAGATCCGGCGCATCCGTGACAGAAACGGGAAGGACGGACAAATCTGCTTTGTGACCATGTCCGGTCCGGACAAGAGCAACCGCACGGCATCCGGCATTGAGACCTGCCTGAAGATCCGTAACCCGGTCGCCGATCATGATACTTTGCGATAAATCGATATTGTGATCTTTTGCCGCCTGCAGGAGCATACCGGGAGCAGGTTTTCTGCAATTACATTCTCTGGTATATTCGGGAATGACACCGTTGGCATGATGATAACAGTAATAAACGCCATCCAATTTTTCACCGAAACGGGCAAGAAGTTCATCCAACCGTTTCTGAACGGCAATCAGTTGTTCTTCTTTGAAATATCCTTTGGCGATTCCAGCCTGATTGGAAATGATGATTACTTTGTATCCCCGTGCCCGGAGATGCTTGAAAATCTCTTCCACACGATCACAGAGAACGACACCGTCCGGATCACAAAGATAATCTTTTTCTTCGATCAACACGCCGTCACGATCAAGAAAACAGGCTTTATTTGCAGGCATAAGACACCTCATTTTTTTTAATTATTTGCTTACTTGAGGTAATTTCAAAAGTCCGGCAAAATTTGACTGAAAAAAGATTGTTGATGAGATGAAAATGGTAGTTTTGTTCCGGCGTCGCCTTACGGCTATGCCGTGACAAGGCGTGGGAAATAACCATCCACCTTCGCCAAGGCTACGGCGGACAAGCCAAAAACGCCCCGTTTTCAAATCGCAACAAGAGTTTTCAGACATTTTTGAAGACTTTTGAAATTGCCTCTACTTATCCAGAGATATGACTCTGTCACAATGTTCAATACTGGAAAGACGGTGTGCAATCATGATGATCGTCAACTTGCCTTTCAGTGCTTTCAATGCATCGATCACGGCTTTTTCCGTATCGTTATCCAACGCGCTGGTCGCTTCGTCCAAAATCAATAATTCCGGTTCATGATACAAGGCACGGGCGATGACGATACGCTGCCGTTGACCGCCGCTGAGCCGGACACCGCCTTCTCCGATCACTGTGTATTCCCGATCCGGCAGAGACTCGATAAAATCCGTCAGCTGCGCCATATTCATGGCATTCCGGAGTTTGACCGGATCGATCTGTTCCGGCGGCACACCGAACGCAATATTATTGCGGATCGTATCATCAAAAAGCGTCATCTGCTGGGGAACATAGCCGATTTTTCTACGCCAGGCAGACATGTTGTCTGTGATGGGTGTGCCATCGACTTTGACCACCCCGTTCTGCGGCGGATAAAACCCCATGATAATATCGGCAAGAGTACTTTTCCCGCAACCGGTCTTCCCGACAAAAGCCACGGATTCCCGGCAGGCTATATGCATGGAGAAATCTTTGAAAAGCAGGGGGAGATCTGCGCGATAGGCAAAATCAATATGATCCACATCGATTCCGCTGCGAATGGAAATACCGGTCTGTGTTTTCGTTTCATCCTGTATATTGTCTTCCTGCGGCAAATTACAAAGATCGTTATAAATCAAATCAAAGAGCGGCAAATATCCGCGAACCGTGTACACATTATACTGGATTCGGGTAAAAGATGGCAAAAGGCGGAACATGGCGGAAATAAACATGGCGGCATAAACCATAATCTGATTTTCCGGAATATCAGCAAGAAGCAGGATAATCAGAATACCCATTGCGATCAGAATACAAAGAGCTTCCAATGCAAAACGGGGAATTTCAGAAAAATCCGTGATCCGTTTTGTGGAAATAAAGCGTCTCCATTGTTCCTTTTCCAACTGTTTTTCAAAATAGTCACGGGATCCGGTCAATTTGACTTCCCGGACTGCGGAAATACCCTGGGTCAGAAACAGAACCGACTTTGCCGACGCATGATTATTCATTTCCCCGTATTTCAGAATTTTTTTCCGTAACGGGAGATAAAACAGAAATGCCAGAAGCAAAACACATCCGAATACCCCTAAAGTAATCCAGGGGATAATGTATAACAGAACCCCGCCGAGTATGCACACCACACAGACTTCTGTCGTAATAAGCATCAAAGGACGCAATAATCCGTTGGCAAGGGATTCCACACGGGTGATACGGTCGATCAGCGCAGCAGAGCCATTTTCCGCATGCCACGCATAAGGCGCGGAAAGATAATTACGATAGATCCGCCGGACAATCTGGACGGTCAGTTTGGAAACATACAAACTTTGCAGATACAGCAAACACCATCCGTAAATGCTTTTGACAACATAAAACAGAATCAGGATAACCGCCAGCAGAATCAGAAATTGCCGCAGATTATCCACCCCGGAAATACGGTAAAGCCAGTCAATATACCATTCGGAATGAATCCGGGATGGCATGGTGAATACGGAAACGATCATCATGACCATCCCCAATGCTGCCAGTTCCAGCAATGCGCCGCATATCATCAACGCGGACAACGCCAGAAGCCCCCACTTATACGCAGGGGCAAGAGTCTTTCTCAGTTTGAGAATAAATGACAGCATGACGGCTCCGGTTTATCCGTAAATCGATCAGCCGATGGTATCACCCGGATTGCAGGAAGCATCCGGCATGAGAAGTGTCAATTTATCACCGGTACGAACCGCAAGCAGCATACCGCGGGATTCCCGTTTCCGGATCGTGACAGGCTGCAGATTGGCTACTACGGTGATATTTTTCCCGATCAAACTTTCCGGTTCATAGAACAATGCAATACCGGCAACCAGCGGGCGGACATCACCGTTCCCCAGGTCAATCGTCATTGCCAGAAGTTTATCTGCATTTTCAATCCGTTCAGCAGTAAGCACACGTGCCACACGCAACTGGACTTTCTGGAAGTCGGTAATGGTAATAACGCCTTCCGGTACCGGGCTTTCTTCTTTCTTTGCCTTCACTTTCGGTTCCGCATTCTTTTTGATCTTGACCTGTTCTGCCTGGCAAGGTTTGTTTTCCGGTACCTGAATACGCGGGAACAGACCGGCGGTATCATGGAGCGGAGTTCCCGGTTCCAATACGCCGATACTGCGGACCTGTTCAAAGGAAACACCGCGCTGATCGGCTTCCGACATCCCAAGAACATAACGCAATTCCGCCATTTTTTCCGGCATGACCGGGTACAGCAGACCGGAGACGATCCGCAGCACTTCGCCCGCCGTGTACAATACCGTTGCCAAACGTTCCGTCTGACCGGCTTTGACCAATTCCCACGGTTTATTTACTTCCATATAACGGTTGGCACTGCGGACCACGTTCATCACACAATCAAGTCCGGTATCCAATTTCATATTTTCCACTGCAACACGGACGGAATCCACTGCCTGAAGGGCAACCGCAATCAATTCCTGATCGCCCTGTTCCATAATCGCCGCAGGACGCGGGTATTTTCCATCAAAATTACGGATGATCAATTTCACCACGCGGTTGACCAGGTTCCCCAGGTCATTGGCAAGATCACAGTTATAACGGGTGATAAATTCTTCTTCCGTGAAAGAAGCATCGTTCCCCAGGGTCATACCTGCCATCAGGAAGTAACGGAACGCATCCACACCGTATTTATCCACCATATCCATCGGGTTGACCACATTCCCCAGGGATTTACTCATTTTGACGGTACCGGTCAGCCACCAGCCATGAGCAAAAATACTCTTGGGCATATCCAATCCCATGGCTTTGAGCATACAAGGCCAATATACAGAGTGGGTGGTCAGAATATCTTTCCCGATCAAGTGCTGACAACTTGTCCAATACTGTTCAAATTTCTTGTTGTCCGTACCGTATCCGATGGCAGAAATATAGTTGATCAAGGCATCAAACCAGACATAACAGACAAAATCACTGTCAAAGGGCAGTTCAATCCCCCAGGACATGCGGGATTTTGCACGGGAGATACACAAGTCATTCAACGGTTTACGCAAAAATCCAAGTGTTTCGTTGGCTCGGAATGCAGGCTGAATAAAATCCGGATGTGTCTGGATATAATCAATCAGCCATTCCTGATAACGGCTCATGCGGAAGAAATAATTGGGTTCCTGTACGGTATCAACTTTGCGTTTGCAGTCGGGACAGCATCCGTCCACCAGGTCTTTTTCCGTAAAATAACGTTCGCAGGGAACGCAGTAATATCCGGTATAGGCACCTTTGTAAATCAGATCCCGGTCATAAAGATCCTGCAAAATGGCGGAAACGATCTTTTTGTGGCGTTCTTCTGTCGTCCGGATAAAATCATCGTTGGTGATATTGAGTTTCTTCCACAACTGCTGGAAACGGACAACGGTATCGTTACAATGATCCAGCGGGGCAATACCGCGTGCTTCTGCCGCTTTCTGTACTTTCTGTCCGTGTTCATCGGTTCCGGTCAGAAAAAATGTGTTATCACCCTGCGCACGGTGATACCGCGCAAGAACGTCAGCCAGAACCGTCGTATAGGCATGGCCGATATGGGGTGAATCGTTGACATAATAAATCGGTGTGGTTGTGTAAAAGGTTTTGCTGCTCATGATGCTGCTCCTTCTTCCTGGAATCTGCTCCGCCCGTTGGAACTGATCAGACAATGTTCCACAGACTGATGCAGATATTCAAAACTGAGACCGCCGGATATGGATGATATCCGGCAGCAAGTATAACGGCAGGTCTGATCAAAGAATTTCTGCCATAAATAATATGTGATTTATTTTCCGGTTTTCTGTGCAGGTACTTTCTTGGCGGCTTCGGCTTTCTTGGCGGCTTCGGCTTTCTTGGCGGCTTCGGCACGTTTTTTGCGGTCCGCATCCAACCGTTCCGGGAAACACCGCTTATGGAATTCCACATTCCCATAAATACCGGTCGCCGGATCATACGTAAAGGTCAACACACCACGGGAAATACGCCCTTCCCAAACGATGACAAAGGGAACAACAGAAGCCACATTCTTACCGATGTTCATAACATCAAACGCCTGTTCCGCCTGCTTTGCACTTTTTTCCGTATATTTTTTCTGATCTGCTTCCGGCAGAATGACCGGCAATCGGTCATGGGTCAGACCGGCGGACTGGATTTGATGGAAAATATCATCTTTTCCATATTTCAACTGCGTATTGGATTTTCCGTATTTTGCATTCAAACTATCCTTGAAAATCTTGAATTCACGTGTTGTCAGATTCCCCATCTGGATCTTCAACTCATTGAGTTTACCAAAGAAATAGTAAAGATAAATCCGGGCAGGACGGGATCCTTTCGGGAAAATAATGTCGTTCCGGTTGATCGTATATTTTTCCAGAAACGCAATTTCTTTTTCCTTGGAAAGTGCATAATACACATCCGTTTCCGTAAAACCCCACAACGCTTTTTTGTATCCCTGGTCCGCATCAATACCCCAATAATTTTCTCCGATTTCACGGATTTGGGCATCCACACGTTCCAGCAATTTCTTATACGCCGTCTCATTTACCGGTCTTTTGCGCATGGCTTCCGCCAATGCCTGAGGACTCATTGCAATGAAGTCTCCACCCGTATCTTCCGGGATCGTATTGGCAAACATATCGACAACTTCGCCATCCGGTCCGCTTCTTCTGCCTTCCTGCTGCGGAGACTGTTTTGCCGCTTCATTGCCATCTTGCCCGCGGCCTGCAGAATCACGCTGTTCCGTACTCTGATTTGCTGCGTTATTGCGGCGTTCCTCTTCCGCTTTCTGCTGCGCAAGTTCGGCTTCTTTTTTCCGTTTTTCGGCAAGACGGCGCGCTTCTTTTGCCTTGTTATCCAAATAAATCTTTTCTTCTTCACGCAAAATGGCATTGACTACCTGTTCCGCAGTCACCCAGCGTCTGTCTCTGGCAATGTAGATATAACCATTTTTTTCATTTTCACGGTTCTGCGTAGCAAGAAGTTCATGGAAAATCTTCTGCTGCGCATCGACCAGTGACCGGTCAAACTTTGCAACCCCATCTGACACATGTTTCTGTTTGAGCGACTGATTCAATTCTTTGTCAAACTTACTGCGTGTGAGTTCATCCAAATCATCAAGCAATACGGTGGAATTGCCAATACGGAGATTTTCCGACGTAATACGGTACAACGGACCGCGGACCGTATGGATTCTGCCGCCGCGCCGGATGCGGACAGTAACCTGATCCCGCAATTTATGCATGGGATACATTTTTTCTGCTTCTTTTGCCAGATCGGCTTTAACCTTATCTCTTTGCGGAATATCTTTCTTCGCAGCAATCTGACGGGCTTTGTTATTCAGCATCTTCAAATCCGTATCACGCATCGGCTGGGACGGCTTGAGGACGATCCGTGCGCCGATCTCTTTGCGAATCGCTTCCTTGACGCGATTGCTCGACATATCGGATTTGTTATCAATATACCGGTCGATCACAAGTGTAATATAATCGATCCGTTCCAATGATGTCATGTTATTGTCTGCCGCAGTGATACCGGAGACACAAAAAAACAACGCCAGAACTGCCAAAAATAGAGTGCGGCGTTTGCCGATAGATGATAAAGAATCTTTCCGCATGATGAAAATCCTCAAAAAATAATTTAAAAAAATACACTTTTGTAATTATACTTCCATTTTTTCATTTGTCAAGACAAAAAATGTGTGCTATCTTAAAAAAGAAAGAAAAAATTCAAGAAAGGTACCGTTTTCATGAAAAATTCATCGCAAAATTCCAGTAAGGTGGTCCTCCTCACTCCCGAACAGACTGCCATTTTATCTGATATTGTCAATCATGAAAACTGGGAAATTTCTTCCGCTCCATATTGCCACTTCAAGGCAAAAAAAGAGAAAACATCCATCGCCATGTACACCAGCGGAAAACTCGTCATTCAGGGCACAGGTATGCAAGATTTCGTGGATTTTATTCTGGAACCACGGATCCTGAAACAAGTTTCCATGCCCGAACAGAATGTCGTGATCCCATTCGCCCCTCACGCCGGAATCGATGAAAGCGGAAAAGGCGATTTCTTCGGTCCCCTCTGCATTGCATGTGTTTACGTTCAGGATGAAGAAACCGCACAATTGTTGGAAAAAGCCGGTGTGCAGGATTCCAAAGCCATCAAAAACGATAACCGGATTTGCGCCATCGCCACGGAAATCCGGAAAATCGTCAAGAATCAGATCGGGCAAGTCGCGCTCGGTCCGGAAGCATACAACCGGACCTATGAACGGATCGGCAATCTCAACCGGCTGTTGGCATGGGGACACGCCCGTGCATTGGAAAATCTTCTGGAGATCGTCCCCCATTGCAAGGACGTCCTCGCCGATAAATTCGGGAATGAACACTTGATCAAAAACGCCCTGATGACAAAAGGCAGAAATGTCAATCTCCGCCAACAGACAAAAGCGGAACAGGATATTGCCGTTGCTGCCGCCAGTATCATTGCCCGTGCCGATTTTGTACTCCGTGTCCGCCGATTGGAAGAAGAAGTTGGAGCCTCATTGCCGAAAGGCGCCGGCGCCAATGTGGATCAGGCGGCAAAAGCCTTATGGCTGAAAGATCCTGCCATTCTCCCCCGTGTGGCAAAAATGCATTTCCGGACCGCCGCAAAAGTCGATGGATCACTCGATCTTTGAACAAAAAGTAAAACAAGTCCCGTGGACGGCAACAATCAAACTGCTCCGTCTTCATTTCATTACGCCGTAACCCTGGGGACAACAGAGTCAGACAGCGAACCATCGAAAGACCAGTCCTGAAGGGACGGCAAGAGTCAGACCGGAACAAATAAAAGTTACGTAATTCGATTAACAAAGTCCAAATGTCCGTAAAAACATTGGATTATCGTAAAACAAGTCCTGAAAGGACGGCAAGAGTCAGACAGCCCAGGGTGGAGCGCAGCGTAACCCTGGGTTAAACGCATAGAAAACACATTATTCCATGACCGGCATTGACGGATATGGCGTTCCGGCACGGAATGACATATTCGCCAATGCAATGATGTTCCGGGAATGTCATTGCCACCACGATGCCGCCCGTTTCTA
>JAFVSW010000325.1 GCA_017503545.1 Lentisphaeria bacterium
GTGAGCATTGCTGATTTCTCAGTATTTTCTGAAGGGAAACCCAAATATCCGACTGTGCAGAAGTTTTCTGGCAAGTAAACTGCTCATCAAGTTTTCTGCTGATGTTAAAACATAAAATCATGCCGCCCAAGAGTAACGTCTTGTGGCGGCATGTGTTTTTATTTTAGCTTAAACTGAAATGCATTATAGGTTATGTGTGTTTCAGTATTTTATAAATAGGCAAAGACATTTGAAATTCATCTTTTTTCAGAGCATAAGCCCTTCTTACCAATTGACTTGGCGTTGGTTTAAGAACAGATAATGTTAAGGGAACCTCTATCAATATCTTTTTGACAGAAATTCCGATTGTTTCTGTTTGAAAATCTCCGAATGAGATTTTTCTGTGTTTTACGTTAACGCTTTGACTTCTCTTTTTCAAGTATCCTCGACTGAGAAAGCCGACATTTTATTTGTTTTTTCTCCGGAAAACCTCCTTTTATGCGGTCTGCCTCATCAAAAAGCAGAATCTCTCCATGTTGTATGCGATATTGCGTAATCCCAGCTTCACTTCCGCCCTGCTTATCCCGATGGACCTCAGAATGAGATTTCCGGTTCGCTGTGTCATGGCTCCGAATATATGTTCTATTCTGGAACGCGTCCTGGCTCTTGTCCGGTTCCCTTGTTTCTCCCACGAGGTCAGCGGATGTCCGTTGCATCCTTTCCTCTGAAGATGTGCCCGGAATTTTCCCTCCTTCAGGTTCGCCTCGCTCTCCGCTGAACGATACCGCTGTCCGCGTAAACATCCCGGCTGGTGTTGCTTTCATCAAGGAGCTCTTCAAACACATTGCTGTCGTAAACGGAGGCATCCGTAACCTTGTAATCCCGAATGATTTTGTACTTGACATCCGCCTCCACATGGTTCTTGTAGCCGTAGTAGTTCTTCCCGTTCTTCTGAACCCAGCGGGCATCCGTGTCCTTCTGCCGCTTCTTCGCCTCGCTCCAATTTTCAACCGGGGGATTTCCTTCTTTGATCGCCTTGTTTTCATCGCGGGTGTTACGCTGCGTGGGAACGCGAACGATGGTCGCATCGACAATTTGCCCCTTCTTCGCCACAAATCCGGACTCGGCAAGAAATGCATTGAACTTGTCAAACAGCTTCCGTATGAGCTTATGCTCCTCCAGTTTCGAACGGAAGAGCCAGATCGTCTTCGCATCGGGAACGCGGCTGTCAAGAGCCATATCCAGAAAACGCATGAAACTCAGCCGATCCATGATCTGATATTCCATCTCGTCATCGCTCAGATTGTACAGCGATTGCAGAATCAGTATCTTGAACATCATCACCACATCAAATGGTCTGCGTCCGGCATTGCTCTTGCGTTCATGGTCGTATATGACCTCAAGATCACTGCGGAATTTCTCCCACGGCACAAGTCCTTTCAGGCGCGGCAGCATATCGCCGTTCTCCGTCAGATAATCCAGACGATTGTCTATGTCAAATAATCCGTTCAGCATCCTGTCGAAAATTCGAGGGGTATTTCTGAAAAAGAACTCGCCCCGCAGACATGTTGAAGGCGGACCAGCTCAATTCCGCAGAAGGATGCTTCCCCGGTAATGAACTGCCGCGATGCAAGTATACGCGTCATCGGTTTCATATGCATTATTACACTGCACAGCAGTGCCCCCGGCGCGTTTCGACGCCGGCTCCTTTCCGTAGGACTGCATTGGATTTTCCTTTGATTGATGCCTGCGGCGGGAACACTTCCGACCGGAAGGCAGAAATTTTATTAAAAAATCACTTCTTTTTGATTTGCATTTTAATTTTTCGGTGATATATTAATGTACTGTGAGACAGAACATTAATTTGAAAGAAGGATATTTTCAATGATCGACTTATCTCCCGAAAAAAGAAGAAATGAGGCTGAGAACATGCAGGCAGTCCCCCGGCGGCACCGCGCTTATGAGCTCGTGCAGTATATCTATTCCTGCATAAGACATAAGAAGGATGATTCCGATGACTCGCTCCCCGGGGAAATTGAGCTTTGCCGGAAGTTTTCCGTAAGCAGGGGAATGGCGCAAAGGACCATTGCCAGTCTGCTTAAAGGGGGGTTCATCATCCGCAAACCCCGGAAAAGAGGGATTTTTATCAATCCTGTCATGCGGGAAAAACTGCCTCTTTCCATCGGGATTGCCGTCGGGGGGAACATGAACAATGCCATGGACGGGAATTCAGCTGCGGCGCTGGCAGGATTCTGCGGATATATCGCAAAAAATGTCACCGGCACCCAATACTTCAAATATCTGAGTTGTGAAGAAATTGAAAATATAGAAAATGAGGTCGCTATGCAGGGGTTGGATGGTCTCATATGGATTTTCCCCGAAGAAGACAGCAGGAGTGCCATTGATTCTCTGGCAGCCAATACCTTTCCGTCTGTTGCCGTTTTTTCCCCCTATATCCGCAGTTCCGTCCCTTTCCCTGAAAAGAACTCCTTCATTTTCGACTATGAGAAATATGGAAGACTGTTTGCCCTCGCCCTTCTTCGGCAGGGGATTAAAAGCCCCATGCTTTACGGATACCACGAGGCAACTTTTGACGCGGTCAAAAAAGTTTTTGCAGAGAATTCCCGCCGGATTCCGAAAGAAAATCTGCTGGAAAAGGAAGAATTTTTTCCGGACTCCGCCATGGCCAGGATCATCCAGGGGAAAGCGGATGCCGTTGTTGTCAAAGGCGCTTATCAGCGTTACAATTCGATAATCCGCCAGTTCAAATCCCAACCGGAATCAAGGGGAATCCCTCTTTATCTGGACTATGATGCGGTCACGAAAAAATATCGGATAGATAATCCGGATCTCGATATCCGGTTTATCGACAAGACATCCACGGATGAAAGACTTTTTCAATGCGGTGAAAAAGCTGCGGAAAAACTCCTGGAGCTTTTCCGGAACCCCGGCACGAACTTTGCAAGCCGTTTTTTCCATTGAAGGATTCCGTAAATCATGAAGGGAAACAAGAAAACTGAGAAAGAAAAAGGTATTGACAGGGATTCCCATCTATGGGCTCCCTGCTTCAAATAGGAGAAACTGACAATGCGCCATCATTACTTTGCCTACCGATCTTTCAATCCGGAGTTTGAAACGATGAAACGCTTTACCGCTGTCGGGGTGGATACAATTTGCTTCTTTCCGGCGAACACCAACAATTCTATGGGATTGCCCTATTCAAAATATCCTCCGATATGGTGCTGGTATGACCGATACAACTTTGATTCGCTGGATCGGCAGATCAAAGATTTGAAAGGAATCCGCGACGATGTGGACATGAGCATATTTTCATTTCCCATCATTCATCCCGTCAATATAAAACGGCACCGTCGTTTTACACTGATCGAGCTCCTCGTTGTAATTGTAATCATTGCCATTTTGGCTGGTATGCTCCTGCCCTCGCTGAACAAGGCCAGAGAAAAGGCAAGAGCAATTTCCTGCATCAATAAGGAAAAACAGATTCTAAGCGGATTCTTTTTTTATGCCGGAGATTGGAATGAGACAATGCCCTGCAGATCAGCTGACGACTTCCAGTGGTATAAGATGTTGTACCAATATATAGGAAATGATTTCACAGGCAAGCCGGTTCCGGGAAATTCCATTTGGAAATGTCCGACCCAGAAAGTCTGGCCCGGCAATATGGGAAATATATCTTACGGCTATAACGTATTGCTTTTTGGGGGAAATAATTACGAGGAACTTAATGCTGCGCCTTATGTTAATAACGGGTCGGTTAAAAGAACACTTCCGGTAAAACTTCATGTCGTCAAACGCCCTTCTCTCCAGTGTGTGATTGCAGATACCTGTTCCGGTCAGGATACGTTGGCTAACCGTTCAACGGGGTTCTGGTATATCCATGATCCATCTGTGTTTTCCATACGCCATTCCAGAAGATGCAATGTGGCATACCTTGCCGGAAACATTACACCGGAACCCTTTCAAAATGTGCTCTGGAGGAATCCTACCCGCTATCCGTTGAATTCTTTCGGAGTTGACCTCGCTCCTGTTTATGCCAGCAATGGTCTCACTGCAATTGATTTTTCTCCCTATTAATAAATTTCAAAATTGAAAGGAAAACTTCAACATGATCAGACAAATTGCATTGGCAGGAATGCTGCTGGCATGCGGCATGTTATCGGGACAGGAAGTCATCGCCAACTGGGATTTTACCAAGGGGAAAATCGACAGTGTGGACGGGAAATTCAAAATGAGATACCGTGGAAAAACCCGGATTGCCGGTCCGGATGGAAAACAGTATCTGGATGTTGGAATCAACAATAAAGAGCAGCCTGAAGGTGTTATCTCACTGAAAAAATATCCGGAACTGACCCCGAAAGGAGCGTTCCGGCTGGAAGTCAAGGCACGTCTGCGCAAACAGACGAGCAATAAGAGTTATCTGGTCCTCTGGGACAATAATCATTTCTTAAGCCTCTGGGGACCGCATAAAACCAACGAGAATGCAAAAAAGGGACTGATCGTTTATCTGACCAGAGAGAAAGGAGGAAAGCTCCGTCCGTATGCATCCTTCGGCTTCGGCAAATCGCTGGATCCTGTCTACGGGAATCCGGTCGAACTGGCGGAAGAACAGGATTTTACTCTTGCATTGGAATATGACGGGGTGAAAAAATTTTCGTTTTACCTGAACGGCAAGCTTAACCGTGCGTCAGAGTTGAAAACCGGAGGACCACTTGCGGAAGCTGTTTATCCGCTGGTGATCGGCGATCGCTTCGGCAGCAGCTTCAACCGTTTCGACGGTCAAATTCTGGAAGTCAAGCTGACAGCGCTTCCGCCCCCGGAAAAATAAAGCTGCCCGATTGATGAAAAAACCTGCATCTCCTTTTCCTGGCGGCGTTTGCTTTTGTCCATCGTAAGAATCGCGACGATTCTGCTGCCGCTGTCAGGATGGAGATCCAAACCCGCCCCCATGGGGAACGGAGATAAAAAGGTTTTTTCACACCGGAACAGAAACTGAAACTTTTGAATTCGGCTCTAAAATTAAGGAAACAGTGCAAATGAAAGCCAAAGCTCTTTTCTCTCTCTTTCTGCTTGCCGCAGTATTTCTGCTGTCGGGAAAAGCGCCCGAACCGCAGGCGGAGATCCAACTTAAAAATCTTCAGCGTTACAATGATATAAGAGCTGTAACGACGATAAAGGATCTTAAGGACAAAAAAATCAAAGAAGTTGCCTATATGATCGGGACCATCCACTCCCGGATGAAAAAAGGTGCTCCGGAACAGCCTTTTCATCTTTTTCTTTCCGGCTTTAAGCCCGGATTGCAGGTTTTAAGCGTGATCATCACTTTTGAGGATGGCTCCTTTGTCAATGACAGCATCGCCATTTTCTTCCGTAGCAGTCCAGAGGAGAATGTTGCCCCGTTTTTCCTGGACCGTAAGGCACTTTCCGCTTTTATGAACGAGCTCTTTCAGGTTTATTACCAAAACCGGAAACTGGATTTGAAAGCCGGTGCCATGGCGAATGTCCTGAAGAAAGAATTCGCATGGAAGGTCATGGGGGAATTAAATGACGTCCCTGCAACGGAAAAGGCCATGCGGCAGTATCTGGCAGATCTCAAGGAACAGAATGCCATTATGGAAAAATTCATTTCCGCCAATGCCGAAGCCTATGCCGCGGCCGACAAGACCTGGGTCAATCCTTCCAAACAAATGCTTCCCTCCTTCCTGCGGAAGAATGGAGTAAACGGGAGATTCTACTTGAATCACATTACCCATGGCCGTCGGGAGATGCGGTTCAATCTTGAAAGCGGCATTGATTTCCACTTTGCCAGTCCGCACAATCTCAGGATGGTTCATCTGCTGGGGCTGGAAGCCCAGAAGAACAATGCCATCGTCTCGGCATTTCTTTCCAGGATTCCTGATCCGAAACACAGAAAAGAGTTTCCGAAATTCAGATACCGCAACCATGGGGATTACACCAGAGAAGAGATCAGACTTCTTGCGCAGAGATTCGGCACGAACCTGATGTTCTCCATTGATGAATGGGGCGGCCAGCAGGATTGGGCTCTTTATGCCGGACCCAGGATTCCCCAAGACCGCCTGGACTGCGAACAGCTTTTTATTGATTCCCAGAGAGAGTTCCTTGCCTACTGGCTTCCCAAAGGAACCGGTGTTTTCGCCTGGGATAATCTGGCCGTTCCCGGTCTGCAGTATGAAGGCGGAGTGGATATTTTCCTCACTCAGGTCTTCCGCGGACACAATATGGGGATCACTTTTGCCTCTCTCCGGGGAGACTCCAAAGCCTATAATAAAGATTTCGCCGTCTCTGTTACGGAACTTTCCTGGCTGGCTGCCACTCTCGACTGGGGGATTACAGACGGGGATAACCCGGACACCTTCGGAGGTCTTGCCAAAGCAACCTCCATATGGGCCGCCATCGGCAGAGATTATAAACCCTGCTATGATGATGCCGATATTGCCAAAGTCTATTTCTACAGCTTTGTATCCGGAGCCAGAGCCATTGGCCATGAGGCTCCCGGCATTCATTCCGCAGCCTATCCCTTCCTGAAATTCATGAAAAAACATCCTTCCATGGGTTTTCCCATGAACCGCATTGCCGTTGTCCGCGGTCAGGGGGGCGGGGCGAGAATCGCGCCTGCCGGGGATGATGCCAGAGCAACCGGGCATCCTGCTGTTTATGCGCTGGATGCGACTGCTGGCCGTGATAAAAAAGGTTTCAATACGCTTTCCGATTGGGGATATAATACCCACTTGCGGGATTACGGGCTGATGAATATCTTTTATCCCGGATTCGGCAATTCCTACTATACCCGGAAGCAGTTTACCGCCGCTCCCTACGGCGCTGTGGACCTTATTTACGGCAGAGCCCCGCTTTCCGCCAAAGAGTATGACTTTGCCATGGTCATTTCCGTCAACATCATGACGAAGGACCAGATCGCCAAATGGACGAAATTTATGGAAGACGGCGGTACTCTCCTCATCAATATTGAACAGTGCAAGGGCAAAGAAAGAACGTTCACTCCGGAGACTCTCGCCTTTCTGGAACAGGTCTGCGGCGTGAAGGTCGGAGCAACTCTCCCGGAAAGAGACTGCAAGCTCACTGCCGGGAAAATGGTTGTGCCTGCCCCCGCCATGATTCTTACAAAAGTCACCCCTCTTGAAGGGACCAGGACAACGGTAACGGATGATGCCATGAATCCGGTCTGCGTGGAACGGAATGTAGGAAAAGGAAAGGTGCTTCTCACGTTAAGCCAGTGGCACTGGCGGATTCCCATGGAAGTGACAGCGAAGCTGGTCAAAGAGGCAACCGCAAAAATCCCGCTCTATGTGAAACCAGTTGAAAATGCGGATTCCATGGAGTTTTTTGCAAACAGACTTCTGGACAATTCCGGTATTGTTGTCTCCGTTTTCAACCACAAAGTGGACCATACTGTCGTGCAGCATTTCCGGAAGATCTACCGGACAGAAAAAAAGGTGCTTCCCGGCACGGTGAAAAAGAAATACCACATTTCCCTTCCGGACGATGAAGATAAGGCCATTGCTTTTGCTTTCCCTGAAGGGCTCGACTTCCGCAAGTATGATGAGTTCCTGATGACCGCCCGCATCGACGGACGAAAACCCGGAGGAAGCTGTAACTTCATCTTTACAGATAACGTCGGTAAAAAACGCACTTGGAAGTATGGTCAGATATTGGTTGGCAGAATGCTGGGAAGTGAAGGGGAATTCTTTACCCGCTGGATGTCCCCGGCTCACAAGAATTATTCCAACGTTGCATCGCTTGTCGGCGACAAGGATTTCAACTGGAAGGACGTCCGGAAAATTGAGATCACTTTCAACCGCTGTGAAAACAATTCTGCACTTGACTTCAACTTCCATCTGGAAGAGCTTGCCTTGCAGAACCTTTACTGGAAGGAAAAGATGAAATACAAACGTCTCCATCTTCCCTTTGAATCCGCCGTGGAGGTAAACTGCGAGGCTATGGGTATTGACGCAGGCAAAATCAAAGCTGTCTATGCCTGCGGCGGCAACTGGGAACCTGAAAAGATCTCTTTCCAGAGAAAGAACGGCAAAATAATCTTCAAAGGATTCCTCAATGATGATTTCGGCGAATATCTCCTGAGCTTCAACGAACTTGCCGAGAAAAAGTAACAGGAAAATGAAAAACGGCAGATGCATCAAAAAATGGTTTTGACAAGCAAAAAAGAATTGCTTTAACGGACATAGACCAAAACTTTTGAATTTAGTCCAAAGAAAGGATTTGAAAAATGCAGGGATTCGGAAAAGGAGATACAAGCTGGTTTGTACATGATCGTTTCGGGATGTTTATTCACTGGGGACTTTATTCCATGCCCGCACGCCATGAATGGATCCGGAACCGAGAAGAAATTTCAGATGAGGATTATGAAAAATATTTCAAGTGGTTCAACCCATCTTTTTTCAATCCGAAAGAATGGGCCAGGACAGCCAGGGAAGCCGGTATGAAATATTTTGTCATTACAACAAAACACCATGAAGGATTCTGCATGTGGGATTCCAAATATACGGATTTCAAAGTGACGAATACCCCGTGCGGACGCGATCTGCTCCGTGAAGTTGTTGACGCTTTCCGTGCCGAAGGTCTTCATGTCGGATTTTACTATTCTCTGATTGACTGGCATCATACCGATTTCATGATCGACTCGCTTCATCCGCTTCGCAGCAGACCGGACAGGAAAGAGCTCAATGCCGTGCGTGATATGGCCCGTTACCGAGAATATATGCAAAATCAGGTGCGCGAACTTCTTACTGAGTTCGGTAAAATAGACATTATCTGGTTTGACTTTTCTTATCCGGACATTGAGGATGGCAAGGGACATGAAGACTGGGGATCAGAAGAACTTGTGAAGATGATCCGTGAACTTCAGCCGGGCATCATCATCAATAACCGGCTTGATCTTCCGTCCGCGGGTGACATTCTGACTCCTGAACAGAACACGCCGGAGGAACCCCCGCTTGATAAGGAAGGAAATCCTGCCGTCTGGGAAGGCTGCCAGACGTTTTCCGGCTCGTGGGGATATTTTCGGGATGAGCTTTCATGGAAAACAGAAAAACAATGCATCGATCTGCTGATCAATCATGTCTGCCGCAACGGCAACCTTCTGATGAATGTGGGACCTACCAGCCTCGGATACATGGATTCCCGTGCGCTGGAGCGGTTGAAAGGATTTGCCGAGTGGATGAAATATCATTCCCGTTCCATTTACGGCTGCGGCATGGCGGAGGGGCTGATCGAACCGCGTGACTGCCGTTATACATGGAACAAAGAAACAAACCGTCTTTACCTGCATATCATGAACTGGCCGTACAGACATATTCTTCTGAAGGGCATGGAAGACAAAGTGGCTTATGCCCAGTTCCTGCATGACGGAAGCGAAGTGACGATGCAGAAACCTTTGAAGCCGAATGTACACAGCAACCTTGCCCATCATGTCGCCGCAGGGGATCTGATTTTGAATGTGCCAGTCATGAAACCTCCGGTGACAGTTCCCGTCATTGAAATTTTCTTGAAATGATCGGGTCGTGCGAAAATCACTTCCCGCAATCATGGGAAACTCCGGAAGGTCATTGCGGGTGGAAGAAAAGAATTGCCGTTCCGGCATGAAGATGGATGTCAGATGGGGAAGACGACTCTTTGCTGAGCAGGCTGTCCGGTTCTTGAATTTATTATGAAAAAAACTTGAAATATAATCCTATCGGGTCTTTATTGGAAAGAAACAGAGAAAGGTCGTTTCAGTGAACAAGAAAAAAATAGAAGTGCTGCATCGGAATATCTGTCGCCGGCTGGCTTCTCGTGACAAGCAATCTTATAAAAGTACCAGAGTTGCAGATCCGGAAAAAGAACTTTCCCTTGAAAACGGGGTCGATCTCCGGCTCGAATATTCCGATCCGGAATCTCTGCTGGAAACGGCTCTGCAGGAACTGAAACAGATTTTTCATGCGCGCGGCATTCCGCTTCGCCGCAAAAAAGCCGTTCCATGTCGTCTTTCTCTTTGTCCCGTCGATTGCGGGGAACAGTATCGCATTGCGGTCACGCCGTCCGAAATCTTCTTGAAAGGAGGCAGCATGGAGGGGCTGCGTCGGGGGATCTATGAATTGATCGACATGCTGGAAGAAAGCGAGGGGATTTTTCTGCCGCTGAAGACTGCGAAGCGCAAATTTTTCATTAAAAACCGGATATCCCGGTCTTTTTGTTCTCCGACACATCGTCCGCCGCACGATGTGGATGAGCTGATGAACGATGTGGATTATTATCCGGAGAAGTATCTGCGGACTTTGGCGCGGGAGGGCATCAATGCTTTATGGCTGACGGTCGTTCTTTCTGAAATTTCGTACAGTTCGATTCAGGCGCCGGACGCAAACATGGAAAAGCGTCTTGCAAAACTGGAATCAATCGTTTGCCGCTGCCGTCGTTACGGGATACGGATTTTCATTTTCTTCATTGAACCTGCCGGCTTTGTCGGACATTCGGATTTGGCGGAGAAGCATCCTGAGCTTGTCGGCGTTGACTGGGGATATGGAATGCACTGTTTCTGTCCCTCCAGCGAAACGGCGCAAAAACATCTTTATGAACAGATGTTTCATCTTTTTGAACGGATTCCGCAATTGGGAGGCGTCATTAACATTCCCTATGGAGAAATGTTGTGCAGTTGTTTTTTCGGAGGCAACAACGATCTGGAGTCTGTCGCACCGTTCCCCTGTCCCCGCTGCAAGGATCTTCCTCCCTGGCGGGTTCTGAACAATTCTCTGGAACCGATGCTGCGCGGGATGCGTGCCGTCAATCCGGATGCGGAATACATCTGCTGGTTTTATGTGCCGAGTTCGAATCAGTCCATACATCCTTGGTTTTACGAGTGCGCAAAGCATCTGCCTGAAGGCGTTGTCATGCTCTGTAATTTTGAATCCGGGATTGCCGTGATGCAGCAGGGAAAAATCCGGCATGGCGGAGATTATTGGCAGGGGCAGCCGTCTTGCTCGGACCGGTTTCGGAAGATGGCGGAAGTCGTTCGCCATGCGGGGGGAAGAATGGGGGCGAAAATGCAGATCTCCAATTCTCATGAATTGGCGACAGTTCCTGTCATCCCAATCCCCGCGACACTTTACAGGAAATACCACATCTTGCGGGATCTGCAGGTTGACACGGTCATGTACAGCTGGTATTTCGGCTGTTTCCCCGGTCTGATGAATCGTGCCGCGCTGCAGCTTTCCCGTTCTGCTGTTCCCGGAAAGCTTTCTTCGTTCCTGACAACTCTTGCCGCGCATGATTATGGCATGTTTGCGAGCGAGGCGGCGAAAGCATGGCAGATCTTTTCCCGGGCATTTGCATGTTATCCCGTCAATGCCGGCTTGCAGTATCGCGGTCCGATCAATGCCGGGGCGGCCTGGTTCCTTTATCCGCTTTCCGTGTGCCGGGATTTAACCGAAGCATGGCAGCCGTTCGCTCAAAGCGGAGACTGTATCGGACAATGTCTTAAAGACTATCCGATTGAAGAGGCGCAGCCGCAGATGAGAAAGTTTTCTCGTTTATGGGATGAGGGGTTGCGCATATTAAGACCGCTTTTGGAACATTTCCCATCCCATTCGGAAGCCGCTGTTCAGATTCGCTTTGCAGAAGCCATCGGACATCTCCTTCGCACAGCATGGCGCATTATCCGCTTCTATCAGCTCCGGTGCGATCTTTATGCCGGGAAAACAAGAGTCCTTGCTGAAATGGAGCAAATTGTGAGGGAGGAGATCCTTGTGGCGGAACAGTTGGCAAAACTTTGCCGGCAAGATTTTTTCATAGGTTATCATTCTGAGGCGGAAATCCATAAGTTTGACGCATCGCAGATTTTGAAGAGAAAACGACAATTGGAAGGGCTGTTTCAAAAGGAGTTCCCTCTGATTCGCAAAAGGCTGCACAACGGAGAGCCGCTTCCGCTTTCAAAAAACCTGCAGACGCAGCGAATCAAGATCAACTCCAATATCAGGCGAAGTACTTTTTCCTTGCAGATTTCCCGCCAAAACGATCTGCTGCGTTTCGATTTCAACTGTCCGTTTCAAGGGAGCATGCCTGATGCGATTACTGAGCAATTCGTCATTCAGCTTTGCGATCCCTTGTTTGTCCGTTATCCAGTCTGTTTTTCCTGCAATCCCCAAAAGGCAAAGACACATCTGGCGGGATCGCATTATTCGCTTTGGAGGGGAAAAGATGCATGGGGCGGTTCATTTTTTATCGGGAAAGACGCAGTTGCGCCTTTCCCTGTTGCGATTCAGGTAATCCGTCAACGTTTGATTCATGGCAAGGTTGTTATGGAAAGCATTTGGGAATCAAGATGTTCCGGAATGCGCAACTGCTTTTCGTTCAAGGCTGCATCAATGGGACTTTTGGAATGGGAATAAAGTTTTGAATATCGTTTGCCGAAAAGGAACATTCTTCACTGGTAATCCGGCCAGAAAAAAATGCGGACTTCCTAGGGTTGACTCTAAAAAAAATTTTTAACCAGATGATTATAATCCGTGAAGGGAAATAAGGAAACAGAGAGACAGACATGGAAAAAACTGTAGAGTAATAGCTGTAAAATGATTTTCCATGCAAATTTATTTGCATAAAATTCGGATGTGATTGCCTGTGCTTCAAGTGCATAAAGGAGATTTATGCAAGATGTTGAAGTTCATAATGTCACAAAAAACAGCAAAAACAAAATCGGAGGTCGATGATATAGAATAACTATGCTCAAAAATTGGAATTTTTGATGAGAAAACAGAAGTTTTCTGTGCAAAACGACAAATTGAAAGGATTTTTCTCGCATCAAAACTTTTTATCATCAAAAATTTGGTCAAAAATGGCAGGAATTTGTCAGAAAAACGAAAGATGAAGACCTCAAGAAAAAGTCTTCACGGATTTAGGAAAAACATAAACAGGAGAGAAACAGAAAAAATGAAAAAATCACAATTGGCCGTACAGCTTTACACGCTCCGCAAGTATTTGAATACCCCCGGTAGCGTGGACCGCGCCTTTGCCAGAATCCGGGAAACCGGATATGAAGCGGTTCAGGTATCCGGAGTAGGTGCGCCGTATGCAGCAGTGAAAAAAGCCGCCGATGCCAATGGGCTGACCATCTGCGCCTCCCATCCAACTTCAGCCGACCTGCTGAACAACCGTGCCGCAGTCATTGAGAGAGAGAAGACGCTGGGCTGCACGCAGACCGTTTTCAGCTGCGCGGATGAATCTCAGCTTCTGGACCGGGAAGCTACCATCGAATTTGCCCATGAACTGGAAGAAGCCGCTCTGGAACTGGAAAAGAACGGCATCACCTTGAGTTACCACAATCACAATATGGAATTTATCCGATTCGGTAGCGATTTCGCACTGGAACTGATCTATGCCAATGCCCCGCACCTGAAGGTGGAAATCGACACTTACTGGGTTCAGATGGGCGGTTGCGATCCGGCGGAATGGGTTGCCAAATATCCAGGCAGACAAGTGCTGTTCCATTTGAAAGACTTCTTGCCACTGCGGTTTACCAACACTATGGCTCCTGTGGGAACCGGCAATCTGAACTGGAACAAAATTGTTCCCGCTGCGGAAAAAGCGGGAGTGCAATGGTTCATCGTGGAACAGGATGACTGTAGCAAGGATCCTTTTGAATGTTTGAAAGACAGTTTTGACTATCTGACAAAGAATTTTGTGAAATAACTTTTCCGGAGCAGAAAAATGAGCGAAAAAAATCAAAGTCGGGATCTGGGGACTCGGTCGGGCTGGCAATGGAATGCACACTCCTGAAATCCAGGCTCATTCGGATAAACTGGAAATCGTGGCTGCCTGCGATAGTGATGCAGACCGGGCGGAGGAATACGGGAAGCGACTCGGCGTCAGGACCTATACCGATCCGGAACAGTTCCTGAAGGACAGGAACATGGATTTGGTCGCGGTGGCCACCTATTCACTGGATCATATCCGGCATACCAGACAGGCCATGGAAGCCGGATTCGCGGCTGTGATCGAAAAGCCGCTCGCACCCTCGCGCGCCGCAGCGGAAGAACTGGTACAGCTGGAGAAAAAATATCCGGGCCGCCTGTTCTGCCGCCAGAACCGCCGGTTTAAACCCTGTTTCCAGCATGTGCGGGAAATTATTGATTCGGGCATACTGGGCCGGATTCACACCATCAAACTGCACCGGAACGGTTTTTCCCGGCGGTTCTGGCGGCAGA
>JAFVSW010000326.1 GCA_017503545.1 Lentisphaeria bacterium
ACAAGAGTAAAAAACAAAGCCAACTATGTCCGGTCTGTTTTTGAAATTACTGCGCAGCAGTATCTAAAATATAAGTTGGAACCGGCACGGGTACTACAACCCTCGAAAACTGCGCTCCAAGATGGAAGGGCAGCAACTATGACGATAACCAACTTTATGGATAATATACCGCAAAATCCGGAAAATGCAAGCGGTGATTTGCCGGACAAGTCGGACGTGTCGGACGTGTCGGACGTGTCGGACGTGTCGGACGAACTGCGTTTTTCTCTGGCGGATTATGATGAGCAGACACAGGATGATATCATCGATATCCTTACTCCGTATATCGGTACGGTCGTGGATAAAACTCCGGCAGAGATCGCTGCTTTTTACGGACAAGTTGCTTACAAGGTAATTTATCCGTTTTTGTCCGTTGCCGTCCGTATCGGTCCGTCATATCAAAACAGAATGATTTAATTGTAACTCCTTTCCCGACATCTTGTTATATGGAATGGCACCAATTAATAAGACTTCATTCCACTTTCAAGAAAAGTTGCTGTTCTTCCGGCAATTGATTATTCAAAGGTTTTACGGCAATACCCGGTTTCTCTCAAGGATTATTTCAGGGAAATGACAATGATTCCCAAGCAGACGGCAGTAAGTCCAGTCAGGCTGAGACGGGAAAATTTTTCTTTCAAAGCCAACAGACTGTAAAGTGAAAAGCCGATGACGCAGACACCGATTGCAACAGGATATCCCAATCCGCCGCAGCTGCTTTGGGTCAGCAAATCAAGCCCCCGGTAAAAAAAGAAGAGACTGGCGGAAGTGTTCGTGATAATCAGGATACCGGCGGTAATCCATTCGCCGCCCCCACCGAAATTTTTACTGCGGATCATTCCCGGCAGCGTGGTGAGTACGAAACCGATCATACCGCCGAAAGACGTTCCCAGAGTCCGGCTGACCGCGCCGTTTTCACCCATTTCCGGAAAATAGGAAGGCAAAATGTTGCAGCATTGAGTAACCATGGAAAGCAGCATAGCCCCAAGAGAGAACAGCACCCAGTTTTTTGATGTGCCCCCCAAAAATTCGGACGAAGTTTTGTTGTTTTTTGCCAGCCCCATGACAAGAACACCGCAGATGATTATAAACAGACCAGCCAGCCGGAGCGGAGCAGGTTTTTCGCCGAAGAAAATCACTCCCAACAGGAACGTTCCAACCAGTCCTGACTGCATGATTCCCCACACCAGTCCATTGGGTCCTCTTTGCATAGCTTTTGCAGTAATAACATAGTTATAGAAATTAGCAAGTCCGCCCAGACTGCACATCAGGAATCCAAATCCAGATATTCCCGATGATCCGGTACTGACACTTTTACCAGCCAGAATTACGGCGCAAATCATGGCAGACCCCAAATAGGTCAGTCCCTGAACGATATTATAATTCCACCCCCGCGCGGAACATTTGCTTACAGCAACACCGATCCCGATCCAGAAGAAACCGGCGATAAAAACCAGTAAAAATCCGGT
>JAFVSW010000327.1 GCA_017503545.1 Lentisphaeria bacterium
AATGCCGGTCTTAGACGATGTAGTTCTAATGCCTTATCCCAGGGTTACGCTTCGCTCACCCTGGGCTGTCTGACTCTTGCCGCCCTTTCAGGGCTTGCTTTTCGGGAAATCCAGACACATTTGGACGTTGAGTCTTTTCTTATGTAAATTCGTGAGTACTTCAAATTGAAAATCTATCAACTGCCGGAATTTTCGAGCGAGAAATCATTATGACTTCTGTCACAAACCGTCGAAGAACCGTTTTTTGCTGTTCATACTGAATCATTTACTTTTTTATTATTTTTCTTTATCGCAAGATTTGTATAGTGAAAATTATGGATTATATTTATGATAACAATCTTTTTGTAGAGGAGTAACAAATGAAATACAAGAAAGAAGCAAACGGGTATGCAGAAATCAGTCACTTTAAACAATTCTTCAAATATTCTATACTCTCAAGTGTTTTGATCCGTTTGTTGCAAATTACATTTTATGGTTCTCTTGCGTGTGCGGCACCGGATTGCGGGGCTGTAACACCAGTTCAAATACAGAATACAAAATTAACGGAGCAGGAAATGAAAGATATCAAAAGACTCAAAGAAAATTGTTACCGGCTTTTATGCGAAAAATACAAAAAACATTCCCAAGCCGCACAATTCCTTAAAGAACAGGCTGCTGACGGCAGCTGGAAAGATATTGATTACGCCGATCAGAACCGGTCCGGATGGGATCCAAGCAAACACCTTTACCGGCTCCGCTGGATGGCAGCAGCATGGAACGATCCCAAGGCATCCCTTTATCATAATGAACGGCTGGGGAACGGGATCAAAAAGGGGATCGACTTCTGGACAAAGGAAAAACGGATCGCTACGAACTGGTGGTGGAATGAAATTTTTGTACCTATGACATCCGGTCATATTTTCATTCTTGCCAATGATCTTCTGCAAGAAGAACAATGGCTGAAAAAGATTCTCCCCTGCTTGGAACAGGCGAAATTCAATTATTCCGCCCAGAACCGGATCTGGTGTGCGACCGGGGTGCTTTACCGCGGGATATTGACTTTGGATCCCGCATTGATTTCCGGAGCGTCCAAAGAGTTTATTGCAGAAATCGGATACGCAAAAATGAATGAAGGTGTCCGGGTGGATGCCTCTTATCATGCACACGGACCGCAACTGCAATTCGGGAATTACGGTTTGAGTTATATGGAAAGTATTTCCGAATTGATTCTGTATTTTTCCGGCACAAAATGGGCATTGAAAGAGATTGATTCGTACCGGGATTTTGTGATCAATGGGATGAACTGGATCCTTTGGAAAGATGTCATGGATCTCTCTGCAATGGGACGCCAGCTCAACAAGGATCAGCAGATCATAAAGAATAAGTTCGTGCGCAGCTGCCTTGCCAGACTGGCAAAAGCCGATCCGGCGTATGCGGATGCCTATAAAAAGATTCCGTATGGCAATAAAATGTTTTTCAAATCCGATTTTATGGTCCACAGAACAAAACATTTCTATGCTTCCTGCCGCGCTAATTCCCTGCGGGTGGGGACGGTGGAAACCTGTATCAACAGTGACAACCTTCTGGGCAGATACCTTGCCGACGGCATGATACAAGTTATGCGGACCGGGAAAGAATATCTGAATATCGCAGGCTGCTGGTCCTGGACACGCCTCCCCGGAACGACCCTGCCGGATACTCCCCGTTATACCGAAGAAGAAAGCCGGAAACACGGACTTGTCCAGGCCGGCGGTGTTGTACCGAAAGTTTCTCACGATGTTGATTACCGTTGGGAAGGGGAATCCACCTTTACCGGCGGGGTATCGGACGGCAGGAAATACGGTGCCATGATTTACACCATGGATATTGACCGGATCAAAGCCAATAAAGCCGTTTTCTTTGCCAATGACATCATTATTGCATTGGGCAGCGGGATCGATTCCACATCACCTTTTGCGGTTGCAACAACAGTGGAACAAAGTCTGCGTAATGGCGAAATTCAAACCGGTGACAACTGGTATTTCCATAACGGGATCGGCTATTCCGGGAAAAATATGAAACTCTTTACCGGACTCCGGAAAGGCGATTGGGAACCGATTTGGGGCGGTTATAAAGAACCGCAGCCCGATGAAAAAGATATTTTCCAATTGACCATAGAACATGGTACCGGGGTACAGAACGGAACGTATGAATACGCAATTTATCCGGACACTACGGCAGAAAAAATGCCGGAAATGATCCAATCATCTTATCAAGTTCTGGAAAACAGCAGAACATTGCAGGCAGTCAAACTCAAAGACGGTACCGTGATGGCAGTTTTCCATAAACCGGGCAGACTGGGTGATTTCACCACGGATTCTCCGGGCGTGTTTATCATCGGCAAAAAACAGATCTATGCTGCCGATCCGGCACAGAAAAAACGTATCTTCAATGTGACATTGAAAAATAAGTCATACAAACTTGCATTGCCCGGCGGTCAATTTGCAGGAAGTACCGTAAGTACGGCGTTGTAAGGCGGGAGAAAAACGGCGGGATAGGGGATTGTTTTATTTTTGATTGCGGAACATGCCCGGCGTTTTTCCGAATTTCTGTTTGAATGAACGGCAGAAATAACTTTCATCCGTAAAGCCGCATAAAGAGGTAATCTCTTTGATGTTGTGCATTTCAAACTGGAGCATACGCAAGGCGGCGCGCAAGCGCAGGTCCCGTAAATATTGACCCGGTGAAATGCCCAATTGTTGGCGGAACAGACGCGTAAAATGGAATTTGCTGTATCCGCATTTCTGCGCCATATCTTCCACTCCGATGTCCGGATCTGCAAGATGTTCCAAGCAGAAACGATACACTTCTGCAAGGAATCCGCTGGTGTGTTCTTCCCGGTGGACTGCTTGCTTTTTGACCGTATCCGCATATAATGCCATCAGGAAGGAATAGAGCCAGGCGGATGCCTGAAATGCGGTTACCGAAGATGCCTGTTCTTTCAGATTCCGGATCAAAGTCAGGCATTGTTTAACACATTCCGAATCATCATTCAAGTGGAGGACGGGCCCCGCCGACGTTTCCACCTGCCGACCGATGCGGTTGGCTTCCCTTCCGCTGAAGGAGCAATAAAAATGGGTCCAATGATCGACCGATTCATCGGGGACGAACCGGTAACAATGATCGTGCGGCAAATGAACGAGGAATGCGTCTCCCGGTTTGAGGATATACGTCTTTCCCTCATATTCCAATAACCCCTGTCCTGCCACCGTGTATTGAAAAATGCTGAATTCGGAACTGCCCCGGTTCAGTCCGTGAAAACAATAAGAGGGGGATGTGACCGTTTCATGTCCGCTGTTGACAAGCCAGACATGCAGCGGCATATTTTTATCGGGGAAAAAATAAGGCGATTCGTTCCAGATTTCGCCGTTACGGATCGCCTGTAATAATTCCTGCTCCGTGGAGACAGTCATCATGGATATGGATTCCTTACTTGATGCTCAGGAGTTCCACTTCAAAGATCAACGTTTCGTTGGGGCCGATCATGCCGCCGGCACCATGTTCGCCGTAAGCAAGATTTGCGGGAATCACAAAACGGTATTTGGAACCGACGCTCATCAACTGAACACCTTCTGTCCAGCCGGGAATAACCCGGTTCAGCGGGAATTCAGCGGGCTGACCGCGGCGGATGGAGCTGTCAAAGACCTGACCGTTGATGAGGGTACCTTCGTAATGAACGGAGACGACATCGGTCGCAGCGGGTTTCTTGCCGGAACCTTCTTTGATGACTTCATACTGGAGACCGGAAGCGGTGACTTTGACGCCATCTTTCTTTGCGTTTTCAGCGAGGTATGCTTTTCCTTTTTCGCCATTTTCGGCGGATGCCTTTTGTGCTTCCGCATTTGCTTTTTCTTCCATAGCAGCCTGGAATTGCTGCATGGTTTTCTGATAATCTTCCTGTGACATTTCCGGCTGATTGCCGCGGAGGAGAGAAGTGATTGCTTCGATCATAACTTCTTTGTCCAGTTCGATCGGCATTTTCAGGATGTGAGCAGCCATGTTCATAGCGAGACCATAGCCGAATTTTTCTGCATCATTTTTGAATTCGCGAGCCATTACAGGTTCCTTTCTTATTGTAGTTCATTTTGTTTTGCTACGAGTTGATCTGCACCATAGATCTTACGCAACTTGGGTTTTTCAATTTTACCGGTGGGATTGCGCGGAACTTCTGCAAAAATGATTTTCCGCGGACGTTGATAACGGGGAAGATCGCCGCAGAAATTCTGTATGGCATCCTCCGTCAGTGTCATTCCTTCTTTGACTTCGATGATCGCCGTTGCGATTTCACCGAGCCGGGCATCCGGCAGCCCGATTACTGCCACGTCTTTGATGGCATTATGACGCCGCAAAAAGTCTTCGATCTGTACCGGATACAGATTTTCTCCGCCGGTAATGATCACGTCTTTTTTCCGGTCAACAAGGTAAATGAAGCCGTCTTCGGATTCTTCTGCCATATCGCCGGTATAAAGCCAGCCGTCATGGGAAAGAACTTCCGCAGTTGCCTTTTCATCCTTGTAATAACATTTCATCACGCCGGGACCTTTGACTGCCAATTCACCGACAGAGCCGCGGGGGACCGGATTGCGATGTTCATCCACGATTTGAGTTTTCCAACCATATCCGGCAACACCGATTGCGCCGACATGATCCACGTTTTCGATTCCGAGGTGAACGGCACCGGGTCCGATGGATTCACTCAGTCCGTAATTGGTATCGTAATCGTGATTGGGGAAAATATTTTTCCAGCGTTTGATCAGACTGGGGGGTACCGGCTGTGCGCCGATATGCATCAGACGCCACTGATCCAGTTTATAATTTTCCAGTTTGATGTCACCGCGGTCGATGGCATCCAGAATATCCTGTGCCCAGGGGACGAGGAGCCAGACGACGGTACATTTTTCTTCTGAAACAGCCTGAATGATCCATTCCGGTTTGGTTCCTTTGAGAAGGACCGCTTTTCCTCCGACGAGGAAACTGCCGAACCAGTGCATTTTTGCGCCGGTATGATAGAGCGGCGGGATACAGAGGAATACATCGTCTTTCGTCTGCTTGTGGTGATTCTGTTCCACTTTGCAGGAGAACGAAAGACTCTGATGAGTATGGAGGATGGCTTTGGGGAATCCGGTTGTTCCGGAAGAGAAATAAATGGCGGCATCTTCGTTTTCAGAAAGAGGAATTGCCGGAGATTTACTGGAGCAATAGGAAACAAAATTGGAATAAGATTCTGCAAAAGAGGGGCAATCTTCCCCGACATAGAGAAGCGTTTTCACTCTGGGAATCCGGTCACAGATTGCTTCGATACGCCCGGTGAACGTGGGACCGAAGATCAATACGTCCACATCTGCCAGTTCGAGGCAGTATTTGATTTCTTCTGCGGTATAGCGGAAATTGAGAGGGACAACCGTTGCACCGCTTTTGAGGATCCCGAAATAAATGGGGAGCCATTCCAGACAATTCATGAGCAGGATCGCAACTTTATTTCCCTTGGTGATATGTCTGGTCAGGAGCAGATTTGCCAGCCGGTTGGCTTTTTTATCAAATTCACTCCATGTGATTTCAGAACGGAACGATTCATGCCGGCTCGGTTCCATCAGGGAGAATTCACGCCATGTGACATGAGATGAATTGATTTCCTGCGGATTGAGTTCCACCAGAGCAACATCATCTCCGTAAAGTTTTGCATTGTTTTCCAATATATCAGTGATAGGCATAATTGGATTTCCTTAATAAACAAAAAAGTAAAATCACCCCGATTCGTAGAGAATGACCGGGGTGACTGGAAAAACTGTCAATCGGGATCCTGATCACCGGCTTGAGCCGCAATCAGGTATTGTTTTGCCAGTTCAATGATTTCCAGTAATTTCTGATCCTGTACATCTTTCGGCAATTCACCGAATGCATCCAGTAGAATCTTCTGGTCGGCTGTGAGTTCCAGCTCGTGCTTGACTTTTCCTTTTGATGCGTTGCGGGGGAGGTATACCGCGATCAACGGCTGAATTTTCACCCAGGTATCTTCCTGAATGTTTTTTGTTTCCCGGCGCATGTATTTGGAAATGGTATTGGCACTGACATTTGCAAAACGGGCAAAGTCGTTGACAGAATCAAAACTTTCGTCAATGCAGATATGCAATGCGTTGATAATATCATCAGTCAATTTCATAGCAGGACCTCACAGGGTTATCGGTCAAATCAGACTTCAAACAGCCAGTTATGGGTATCTTCCACTTCGCCTTTCTGGATACCGGTCAGGCGGTCATAGAGTTTCTTGGAAACTTTACCACATTCATTGGCATACTGGAAAACAGTATCGCCGTATGTAATGGAAGAAATGGGCGTGATGACCACTGCAGTACCGCAGGCGTCAACTTCAGAGAAATCAGCAAGTTCACCCACTTCAATGGCACGTTTTTCCACTGTGAGACCGATATCTTCTGCGACCTGCATGAGAGATTTATTGGTCACGCTGGGGAGAATGGAAGCGGAATCGCTTGTGATGTATTTTGTACCGTCCCTGGAGATTGCCAGGAAGTTGCTGGTTCCGAATTCATCAATGTATTTGTGTTCTTTCGGATCCAGGAACAGAGGAATGGGGAAGCCGCGCAATTTTGCTTTTTTCGCAGGCATGAGACTGGCACCGTAGTTACCGGCAACTTTGAACTGACCCATACCGAGCGGAGCCGCACGGTCATATTCTTCAATAATCAAAGCGGGAACACCATGGAGTCCGTCTTTGTAATATGCGCCGACAGGCATGACGAGGATCAGAAAATCATACTGATCTGCAGGGGCAACACCGATCTGGCTGCCGGTACCGATGTAAAGCGGGCGGATATAGAGAGAACCGCCGCTGCCATAGGGAGGAACGTAGTCGATATTGTCACGGACGACGGTGCGGATGGCATCAAGGAACATTTCTTCCGGGATTTCGGGACCGAGGAGCTGATGAACGGTACGGTTCATGCGTTTGCAGTTTTCATCGGGGCGGAAGACGCAGATTCTGCCGTCTTTGCAGCGGAAAGCCTTGAGGCCTTCAAAAGCAGCCTGTCCGTAATGCAGACATGTTGCGGCGACGGACATGGTAATGGTGTGTTCGTTGCAGAGAGTGCCTTTGCTCCATTCACCGTTTTTCCAGGTATAACGGATGTGAGATCTGACCGGTGTGAACTGGAAACCGAGAGATGCCCAGTCAATGTCGTTTCTTGGTTCGCTTGAGCGATTCATAATTTTTACTCCAAAAACTGAAATGATTGATTTTTTGATGCCGTAAGGCAACATTCTATAATTGACATGGTATCAATTTACTCCCATTTTTGAGATTTGTCAATTATTTTTAAAAAAAATATTGAAAAATTGATGAAATGGGTATAAATTGCCATAGTATCTAAATCAACAATCTTAAAAGTAAAGGTAAAAAACTCATGAAAATGATCAAACAGCTCTCGTTTGTACTCCTTACCGGAGTGGTCGCGTCCTTTTCCACTGCCTGCAGTTGGTGGGAAAATGGGGATGAAGAAGAAATCAGCCAGTTCTATCAGCCCGATGACGGTATGGCTCGTGCCGGCAATACAAAAAATGTTCCCGGTGCCCAGGATCCGGATGCAATCGACTTGACCGGCGTGGAAGGCAAGGAAAAAGATGGCAAGAAGGATGTGGATGCCTGGGGCAAGGATGTGAAACCGGCTGATGATTCCGCTGACAGCAAAACTGCCGCTGCCAAAGATGCTTTCGGTGACCGGATCGCCAATGTGAATTTTGAACCGGCATACTTCCTCCACGATAAGGAAGAAGTCCGCATGAGTGAAGAACATAAACTCAAAGCCGTTGTCGATTATCTGAAAAATAATGCAAAAACAGGTATCGTTGTGGAAGGCCATTGCAGCACCCGCGGTGCCGCTGACTATAACCGTTCTCTCGGCGAAAAACGCGCGATTGCAGTGAAACAGGCACTTGTGAATCTGGGTGCGGATGAAGCCCGTATCAAAACCGTCAGCTACGGGGAAGAACGTCCTGCAGTTCAAGGGGAAACAGAAGATGCACATGCCCGGAACCGCAGAGCGGAATTTATTCCCGTTGCTTACGGAAAATAATCTGATTTGATAAAATAACGACCAAAAAGGAATAAGAAAACCATGAAAAAATTATTTGCCAGTTTTGTTGTATTGTTCATTGCTTGCGCTGCAATGGCGCAACAGCTCAATCGTTATGTACCCGCTGATTCCATATTTGCCGGGACGACAGACGGTCTTGCCTTGCTTCAAAGTAAAATTTACAATTCCTTTATTTTTTCTGCGACACAGAAAACCATGGAAGACCTGTTGAAAGAACAGGGAAAAACGTTAGCGCAGGCAAAGAAAGAATGTGGCGTTGCCGTCTTTTTTGGTCGAATCAAATCCATTGCTCCGCAAGTGCAGGTTGTTGGCGGCGCAGTTGTACGCGGAACCCAAAAAGATTCTTTTGCCGCTTATCAGAATTTGACATTGGAAAAAGCCACGGCTCAGCTGAAGAGCAGCGGGGTCACACCTGAAATGCTTCAGCAGATCGGTGTGAAACTGGAAACCATTACAATTGAAGGTAAAAAAGCACTGCTTGCAAGTTGTGTAGAACCTGCGTTCCAGATCGCAATGGTTGCTGTTTCCGGTAATCAGCTGCAGGTCCGTTTCGCATTCGGTACGCCTGTGGAACGTAAATTCTTCCGCCCGCTGAAGCAGTATTCTGCTATGACGAAAGAGCTTCGTTTTGACTCCCTGTTTTCTCTGGCTGTCAACGTGCCTTCCATCCTGAAAATGGCAAATGATCCTCAAGCGCAGCAGGATCCGGTGGCAAAAAGCCTTAAAAACGTTTCCTTCTTCATTAAGGAAAATCAAGATAATTTGCTTTGTCAGATTAAGGTTGATACTGTTTCTCCGGAATCTGCAAACATGATCAAGGCGCAGATCAATGCTGTTGTGGAACAGATGAAGGTCAATCCTCAATCCAAGACATTTGCGGAGATGATCAAACTCAGTTCCCAGGGTAATACTGTAATTGTAAAAGCGGAAATGCCGACGGATTTCCTGCTTGCCATGTTTGCACAGGCTGTCGCCGCAAGACAGCAGCCGCAAATGGCTCCTGCTGCCCCTGCTGGAAAATAAAAACAAGAACGGAGTATGTTGAAATATGAGAATTCCCGCACGCAATGAATTACCGGAATCGGATTGCTGGGATTTGACATCATTATACCGGGATGAAGCTGCCTGGGAAGATGATTTCAAAAAACTGGATGTTCTGCTCAATGATTTTTTACAATGGAAAGGACATCTCGGGGATTCTCCGGATTCTCTGCTTCAGGCGTTGAAAGCCTCGGATACTTTAAGCCGTCAGCTTGAAAAACTTTACACTTACGCCCATTTGAAGCACGACGAAGATACCGCCGACCATAAGGCAGCCGCCCGGTTCGGCAGAATGGAAGCCAAACATGCCGCCATCAGTGGCGAAACTGCCTGGTTTGATCCGGAATTGATGCAAGTCGATGAACAGAGATTTGCTCAATTCCGTCATGATCCGATCCTTGCATTTTATAAACGGACATTGGATCAACTGGAAGAAGAACGGAAACATACCCTTTCCGAAGCCGAAGAACGGATCCTCGGTTTGAGTTCGGAATTGTTCGGGGCTGGAGAACGTTCTTTTTCCCTGCTCAATGATGCCGATTTGGAATTTCCCGATACCAAAGAGGAATTCGGACGGAAGCGTATTCCGCTGACGCATGGCTCTTACCGGAAACTGATGGAATCCAGGGACCGGGGAACACGGCGTATCACGTTCAGCAATACACACAATACCTACGGAAAATTCCGTAATACCTTTGCTTCCATGTTGGAAACAACGGTAAAAGCCAATGTCCTTTCTGCACAATTGCATCATTATCCGGATGCCATGACCGCCGCCCTTTCCGGCGCAAATATCCCGGTCAATGTGTATAAAACACTGATCGATGCCATCCATAAACATTTACCGTCCTACCACAATTATTTTGCATACCGGGCGGAATGTATGGGGCTGAAAAAGATCGAGATGTATGATATCAGCAATACGATTGTGACGGCGGCACCGGATCAGCAATATTCCTGGCAGGATGCAGTCACATTGGTCAAAAATGCCTGTAAACCTTTGGGAAATGAATATTGCACGATTCTGCAGAAAGCATTTGATGAACGTTGGATTGATATCCGGGAATGTAAAGGAAAACGTTCCGGCGCTTATTCTTCCGGCTGTTATGACTCCAATCCGTATCTGCTTTTGAATTACGACAATACTCTTGATGGTGTTTCCACTCTGGCGCATGAGTTGGGACATTCTCTCCATTCTTATCTTTCCCATAAGACCCAGGAGTATCATTACGCCTCCTACCCCATTTTTGCCGCAGAGATTGCGTCCACAACCAATGAATTGCTGCTGCATCATTATCTGATGGATCATTCCGATGACCCGGTTTTCCGGGCATATCTGCTGAATAACCTGCTGGATACCATCCGGGCTACCATGTTCCGTCAGACCATGTTTGCGGAGTTTGAAGCCAATATTTATGCCCGGTGTGAAAATGATCAGCCGTTGACGGCAGATGATCTTTCCGGTGAATACGCAAAACTCAATGCTTTGTATCATGGAAAATCCGTCAAACAAACGCCGGGGATCCAATACGAATGGGCGCGGATTCCCCATTTCCATTATGATTTTTATGTGTATCAATATGCGACCGGCATTGCTGCCGCCGTTGCGTTCTCCCGTGATATTCTGAACGGGAAAACAGAGCCGTACCTGAATTTCCTCCGTGCCGGTGATTCCCGGGATGTAATTGACATTATCCGTGATGCAGGCGTGGATTTCTCCACTTCGGTGCCGGTGGATGCGGCTGCTGCCCTGTTCGATTCCACCTTGGAAGAATTGAAACGCTGTAACGGAAAATAAAACCTCTGTATCCCTGACCGGAACAAAAAGAATACGGCTTGACAAAACGGGAAAACGGGTGTATATTAATATGATAGTACATCCACAATATTTTACAGGGTCAATGGATATGGAAAAGATCGTATACAAGAGAAAAATTTCTAAAGAGGGAATGGCGCGGATTCTTTTGCTTTCTGTCATGATTCTGCTTTCCGTTCTTTATTTGATTTTCGGTGCGCCGATGGTTCCTTATCGTTTTGCGGTGGCAAATTACGGAGTGTTTCTCTTTTTGCTGGCAGGATTCGGTATGCTGCTGGCAAACCTGTTATACTTTGCCTGGCAGATCCTTCTTGCCGCCCAATACAAACCTTATGAAGCTCCGGAGGACCCGGAAGAACTGCCGACTTGCGCCGTCATTATTCCGGCATTTAACGAAGGTCAGCAGGTTTATCATGCGTTGATGAGTTTGCTCAAGAGCAATTATCCTGCTCACAAATTGGAGATCATTACTGTAAATGACGGAAGCCGTGACGACACATGGGAATGGATGCAGCGCGCGGAACAGGAATCTGACGGCCGTATCAAAGCATTGAATCTCAACCGTAACGGAGGAAAACGCAGAGCGTTGTATAATGGTTTCCGGATAACAAATGCCGAAATAGTCGTCACTTTTGACAGTGACTCCATGGCGACGCCGGAAACGATCCGTCAAATTGTGACGCCGTTTCTCCGGGATCCGAAAGCCGGTGCCGTAGCCGGTAACATCCGGGTATTGAACAAAGAAGCCGGAATGATTCCGAAAATGCTGGATGTCAGTTTTGTATTCGGTTTTGAATTCCTGCGTTCTGCCCAGAGTATTGTGCGCAGCGTGCTTTGTACGCCTGGAGCATTGAGTGCTTACCGGCGGGCGGTGATTATGCCTCATATGCAGGAATGGGTCAACGAAAAATTCTTCGGCAAACCCGCGAATATCGGGGAAGACCGTGCGATTACCAATATTCTTCTCCGGGAAGGGTGGGGCGTGGTATTCCAGCAAACATCTACTGTTTATACGGAAATGCCGCTGACGTATTCCGGTTTGTGCAAAATGCTGATCCGCTGGGGCAGAAGTAATGTCCGCGAAAATTTTGCGATGGCTAAATTTGCATTCCGCCGACTGGATACGGATGATGCAGATTTGACGGGGATGCAAGTCAATCTGATTATGCAGACCTTCTGGATGATCGCGCCTGTGATTTTCCTTGGTTATACCGTTTATTCTTTGCTGCAAGGTGCAGTTCCGTTTATTATCGGGGCGGCGTTTGCGGTTATTTTCTGGTCAACGATGCCGGCATTTGTGTATGCACGGCGGTATAATGCCGGGGATTCTGTCTGGTCCTATGTGTATGGCGTGTTCAGTTTTCTTACATTATTCTGGGTTTCCCCCTATTGCATTTTCACGGTTCATAAATCCGGATGGCTGACGCGGCAGAAGCCGAAAGTGGAACAACCGGTTGAAAAGGTCGCAGTTTCCACAGGAAACGATATGGCAAAAATTTCTCATTCCTGATCCACGGATGGTGAATCATGAAAAAAGCAAATGTCTATTTTATCCCGCTGAACAGAAAACCTTCCGACGGCGAAGTTTGTGATTGTTCTGCAAAATTACTGGAACAAATCCTGCGATCCGAACAGATCGCATTGGAATCCGAGCTTGCATTAAAAGTTCATTTCGGGGAAAGCGGCAACCGGACTTATATCCGCCCGGGCTGTTATGACGGTATATTGGAACTGTTGGAACAACGGCATATTTCTGCTTCTTTTATTGAAACCAGTGTGTTGTATGGCGGTAACCGGCGGAATGCGGAATGTCATAAAAAATTGGCAAAAGATCATGGTTTCACGAAACTGCCTGTGGTGATTGCGGATGGAATTGCCGGGGAAGACAGTTCTCTGGTTCCCATTCAAGGCGGTAAACATTTTCAGACTTGTGCATTGGGTAAAGGTTTTGAAGCCTATAAACAGTTGCTGGTCCTTTCTCATTTTAAAGGACATGGGCTTGCCGGTTTCGGCGGTGCAATCAAACAACTTTCCATGGGGTTCGCTTCCAAAGGCGGGAAAATGGCAATGCACATGGGAATCCAGCCGACCTTGATGAATTTTCTTTGTGTAAAATGCGGACTTTGTGCCAAACGTTGTCAAGTGGATGCGATTCACATTGAACCGAAAGGATCGGGTAAAAAATCCTGGATCGATCATAATAAATGCCTGGGCTGCGGTGCCTGTTATTCGGCGTGCCGCCGTCATGCCATATCCATTCTCTCCTGGAAGGGGATCTGCAATATGTTGTTTCGGAAAAGTGATTTCCGGGAAAAATTGGTAGAATATGCGCTTGCGGCTCATCAGGGAAGACGGAATATTTACCTGAATTTTGCCATGAATATCACAAAAGGCTGTGACTGTGAACCGCGCCCGATGCTTACGGCAGTACCCGATATTGGAATTTTTGCTTCGACCGACCCGGTTGCGGTGGATACCGCATGTTACGATGCCTGTGCAAGCACCGGTTTGAAATTCAAAGGGGTGGAACAGCTTGCGTATGCGGAAAAAATCGGACTCGGAACCCGTCAATATGATTTGATTACACTCAATTAATTATAAGGATACCATCACGATGAATCAATGGATTGATGTTTTGAACAATGCCGGACAGAATGTTCTGGCAGAGTATTTTGCCAATGCGGCTCCGGAAATCAAAGAAAAACTTGCCGCTCAATTTGAACAGATTGACTTTGCAGAATTGCCCGCTTTGATCCATGATTATGTGCTGAATAAACCGGAAACTGCCATCCCGGCTGATCTTGCTCCCGCCCCGTTCTTTCCGTATCCGGCAAAAAATGACGAACAGAAAGAATATTATGCAAAGGCATACAAAGCCGGGGAAGATATTCTTTCCGCCGGAAAAGCTGCCGCATTGACTGTTGCCGGCGGACAGGGCACCCGTCTTGGTTTTGACGGACCGAAGGGAACTTATCCCATCACTCCTGTATTGAATAAAACCCTGTTCCAATATTTTGCGGAAGGGATTCTGCGTGTTTCCGAAAAATACGGCAAACCCCTTACCTGGTATATCATGACCAGTGAGATCAATGATGCAGCAACACGCCGTTTCTTTGCCGCAAATAACTATTTCGGTCTGGCAGAAAATCAAGTCTTTTTCTTCACTCAGGGCTTTATGCCGGCGGTGGGATATGATGGCAATTTATTGCGTGCCAGTGCCGATTCTCTGGCACTCTCCCCCAACGGTCACGGCGGAACTCTGCTTGCACTGCGGAAATCCGGTGCATTGGATGCCATGAAAAACGCCGGAGTGGAATACATTTCTTATTTCCAGGTGGATAATCCTCTGGTTCCGGTGGCGGATCCGTTGTTTATCGGACTTCATGCGTTGGAAAAAGCGCAGATCAGCTGCCGTATGCTGCCCAAGACCAATCCTTATGAAAAACTGGGTAATTTCTGTATGTCAGAAGGCAGATGCCAGATCATCGAATACAGCGATATGCCCAATGAACTGGCAGAACGCAGAAAAGAAGATGGTACACTGGACTTCCTAGCGGGCAGCCCTGCCATTCATATCATTTCCCGCGACTTTGTGGAAACTCTGACCGCGGACGGTAAACTGAAACTGCCGTGGCACCGTGCGGATAAAAAAGTTCCGTACATGGATCAGAATGGTGTGGAAGTCAAACCGGAAGAACCAAACGCCGTCAAATTGGAATCCTTTATTTTCGATGCACTCCCGCTGGCGGAAAAAGTGATGATTTTGGAAGGATGCCGGGAAGAAATTTTCGGCCCGACCAAAAATAAAACCGGTGTTGACTCTGCGGAATCCTGCCGTGCCATGTTAATTGATCGTGATGCACGCCGTATGGAAGCCGCAGGTATTCCTGTTCCCAGAAATGCAGAAGGTAAAGTGGAATGTATTCTTGAAATTTCCCCGCGTTCCGTGGTGGATGAAGCGGATGCCATTGCATTTTTCAAGGAAAACCCGGCACCGGCACCTGTTCCCGGATCCATTAATTTCTACGGCAAATGAATCGCTATCTGACCATTCCTGAAGAAGATATTCTTTCCGATCCGGAAGCGGCGGCAGATGTGATCCTTCATGCTGTCCGGCGGAAGATACCGTATCATTTTCAAGCAATCGTACCGCTTGGAGAGACGCTTCTTGTGACATTGGCGCAAGGGGATGACGGGCGTTTCCCGGAACGGTTTATTTTTGCCCCGTTCCGTTCCTGTTCCGCCGATGCGGTGGCGGTTGAGATCAATCACCGGGAAACAGCAGGGCAAACACTCCTTGCATCGTTCTTTCTGGGGACTGTATTATGGGGGTTTTATGGCGTATTTGCAGAGGAAGAAGAAATGGTGTAAACGGTTGGGCAGGGCGGGAGAACGTGCCGCTGCCGCCATGCTCCGTTACAAAGGGATGGATATCATTCAGCGAAACTGCAAGACGCCCCGTGCGGAATTGGATATTATTGCTCTGGATGGAGGGACGCTTGTTTTTGTCGAGGTCAAAACTTTGTTCCGGCGGAATTTGAAACAGGTTATGAAATATCGCCCGCTTGATAATCTGACCCATTCCCAACGGCGGCGCATCCGGCGTGGTGCGTTGTATTATATGTTCATGTTGGGACATGCCCGGATCCGTTACCGTGTCGATGTGGTGGAAGTGGAATACACGCGGACCGGTGCTGCCATGCTCCGGCATCATTACAATGCGTTCGGAGCCGATGCTGTATATTTCCGGAAATGAAGGAAGACCGTTTCTGAAAATGATCAGAGTTTCCGGTGGTTCTGCCGGTAACTTTGCGGAGATTCCCCGGTGTAATTATGAAATGCCCGGCTGAATGCCTGAATCCCGGAATAGCCGCACCGTTCGGCGATTTCACTGATATTGTATTCTGCTTTTCCCAGATAAATGATTGCCTGATTGATCCGGCAATGTAAAATATATTCGCCGGGCGTGATTCCGGTTTCCTGCAGAAAACGCCGCCGCAGATGGGTGACGGAGATATGAAATTCCTTTGCGAGAGAAGCAAGGGAAAATTTCCGGTGCAGATTCCGGGCGATATATTCCACTACTTTCCGGGAAAAAGAAGGTCCTTCCAATGTTTTTTTGACGATCAAGCCGGATGATTGCGCTTTTTTAATCGTATGCAGAAGTAATGTCAAACGCAATGTCAATTCCCAATTTTTTGCTTCCCCGGCGGAATATGCACGCAGCAGCGCACATGCCGCATCCAATATTTCCGGTGTCAATTCGATCGGCAGATGGATTTCCGGCAACAGTTCCGGTGCCGTTGTTTCAAACGTGATCATCAGACGGCTGATTCCGGCATCATTATGGATGAATAAGTGATTTTCATACGGTTGAATCAGAAACACACTGTTTCCCGGCAGCAGAAAACTTTGCCTGCCGATCACCAGTTCACATGGCGTTCCAAGATTGAAATTCAAAAGATACCGGTGATGAAGTGAGCCATGCCCCCGGTTATCTGCAATGCCGCTCCGGGCAAAGATCAGAATATTATCCGGCAGAGGTATGTTTGCATAACCATGCGGTTTTTGAACAAAAAATTCCTTTACGCGTGGCAGATTTTTTACCAGTTTGATCAATTTTTTGAATGACGTGGACATATTTGTTAAAAAAAAGGACAAATCAGTGTTTGTTTAACTTTTGTTTGCAGTGTATAATATAACTGTTCTATCCTAAAAAGCAACCTGAAAGGAAAAAATAATATGTCAAAAGTACGTCTTGGTATTGTTGGTGTCGGTATAATTGGAAGTTTTCATATCGACAACATTAAAAATCTTTCCAATTGCACTCTCACTGCGATTTGTGATGTTGACCCGGCTGCATTGGAACGGAATAAAGATAAAGTGGATGGCCTTGCCACATTCAATACGCACGAAGCCTTGCTGGATTCCGGTCTGGTGGATGGTGTAATCATTGCCACGCCCCATTATTTTCATGTTCCCATAGCCATGGATGCCATCAAGCGGGGGATCCATGTGCTTGTGGAAAAACCGATTGCCGTACAGAAATCCCAGGCGGAAGAATTTGTGAAATTGTGCAAAGAAAATCCCCATATTGTTGCCAGTGCCATGTTCTGTCTCCGCAGAATGCCTGCCAATATGAAATTGAAACAATTGATTGATTCCGGGGAACTCGGTACCATCCGCCGGATCAATTGGATCATTACAAATTGGTTCCGTACACAGAAATATTACGATTCCGGTACATGGCGTGCCACCTGGTCCGGGGAAGGCGGCGGCGTACTCCTCAATCAGTGCCCCCACCAATTGGATTTGATGCAATGGTTTTTCGGTATGCCCAATAAGATCACGGCATCTGTTTTCTTCGGCAAATATCATGATATCGAAGTGGAGGACGAAGTCAGTGCCATCTTTGAATATCCCGATGGCAAAACAGCAATGTTTGTCACATCCACCGGAGAAGCCCCCGGAACGAACCGTTTGGAAATCGCGGCGGAACGGGGTAAAGTCATTCTGGAAAACGGCGAAATTTATTTCTATCGCAACGAAACAGAAATGTCCGATTTCTGCAAAAACAGCGAAGTCATGATGGCAATGCCTACTGTTTGGGATATTAAAGTGCCTATCAGTACACTGAATTATCCGTCTCACCGTGACATCATTGAAAACTTTGCGGATGCCATTTCCAATGGTACGGCATTGTATGCGCCTGCGGTGGAAGGGATCAACAGTCTGGAATTGGCGAATGCCATGCTGATGTCCGGTACGTTGCAACATTCCGTTGAGTTGCCCATCGACAGTGCAAAATTTGACGATATTCTGAATAATTTCATTAAAAACAGCGCAAAGAAAGGTTGAGTTTATTATGTCTGGATTAAAAATTGCATTTGCCGGATTCCGCCACGGTCACATCTTCGGTCTTTACAATAATGTTTTGAAAAATCCGCAACTGGAAATTTGTGCGGTATGTGAAGAAGAACCGGAAGTTTCCCTGCTCAAAGATCATCCGGAGATCACCATTACCCATACCAATTATGATCAAATGCTGGCGGAAGTCCCCTGCGACATTGTTGCCATCGGCGATTATTACGGGAAACGGGGAAGTCTTGCGATCCGTGCATTGAATGCAGGCAAACATGTCATTGCGGATAAACCGATTTGTATTTCTGAAGCAGAATTGGATCAGATTGCTGAAATTTCCAGACGGAAAGGGTTGAAAGTTGGCTGTATGTTCGATTTGCGGAGCAGCCGTGTATTTTATACTGCAAAAGATGAAATCGCAAAAGGAACGTTGGGCGAGATCGTGCAGATTCAGTTTTCGGCACAACATCCTCTGCTCCGTGCCAGCCGCCCCGCCTGGTATTTTGAACCGGGAAAACACGGCGGAACGATTACCGATATTGCCAGTCATGCAACGGATATTATTCCCTGGATCACCGGTTTGAAATTTGACAAAGTCATTGCCGCCCGCACGTGGCAGGCAATGGAAAAAGAAAGCGAGTGCTTCAAGGATGCGGCGCAATTCATGTGTACATTGGAAAACGGCTGCGGTGTCATGGGGGATGTTTCCTATTCCGCTCCGGATACGCTCGGGTATTCTCATGACTGTTATTGGCGGTTCAATATCTGGGGGACAAAAGGCATGATGGAATTTGCTTACAGTTCTTCCGGTATAAAAGCCTGGCTGAACGGATACAGCGGGATTACGGTATTTGCGCCGACGGCGAAAGTCCTGCCGGATTATCTGGATCAATTTCTGCTGGATATCGCGGGGCAGGCGTCCGATTTGAATACAGAAGTTGTTCTGGAAAGCACACGGCAAGTCATTCGTATCCAGAATTCAGCAAAATAAAATGCCTCTTCGACGTTTTGTTCCATAAAATCAAATCTTATTTGAGTTTAATATTCTCTGAAGTTTATGCCTTTTCGATTTTAAATACCCGCGGATTTATACAAGAAAAGAACTCAACGTCCGAATAAGCTGAGATGAATCTAGAATTAGTGCCAACGGCACGGCACAGTAAAGCCCAGGGTGAAGCGTCAGCGAGAACCCTGGGTATAAGACATCGAACTACATTGCCTAAGACCGGCATTGACGGATATGGCGTTCCGGTACGGAATGACATATTCGCCAATGCAATGATTTTCC
>JAFVSW010000328.1 GCA_017503545.1 Lentisphaeria bacterium
ATGGCATACTTATCCGATTCACATGATTTGATATTTTTTGCAATGCTTTGAACAAAAATCGGCTTAAACATTATTATTTGCCACATTCAAATTCATTCCAGGGATTGCGCTTGCTGCCGTCGTAACGATCCCGGATCGCAGAAGCGATCTCTGCCGCTTTCCCGTATTCGCCAAGGAGAAGCAAATGAGAAGCAAATGCCCATTCAAATCCGTTCATCATTTCGGAATTATAGGGAAGCGGCACGACGGGTTTGTTTTTATCCCAAGTACAAATACAAACGCCTTTTTCGTCATTGACCGCAAAACAACGCCACGGATTATCCAATCCGGCAACGGAAATAAAATTTTTCCGGTAGATCGCATCCAATGTTTGAGCCGTCATTTCCCGGTCAAAAACATTGCCGATCCCCCAGAGAGATGCAAAAAATTCGCCGAGACAGGAGTCGATTTCCAATCCTTCGCCGATCTGATACTTGATCTCGCCACATTCCTCATTCCAATAAAGGGAATGGGTATCCTCCCACGGATCAAGAATAGAACGGTCCTTCAAGTCGATTTTCTGTATAAAATGTTCCCCGTTGAACAATTGTGCCGTTGCCTCTCTGCCCCGTTCCAAAACGGCACGACATTCTGCCGCAAAACCGGGATCCCCGGCTGCATTTGCAATTTCCGTCATCGCCGCCAATGCGCCGAGATAAAATCCCTGAAGCCAGCCGTTGGGGCCGAACAGTTCCATATCAAGCGTGTGATGCTGACGGCCGGACAACAAGCCAGTTTTTTCCGGATCCCAACGATCTTTGTTCTGACCGCTCCATGTATATTGCATCATGGATTTTACCACCGGATAATATCGTTTCATCCACCCGGTATCCCCGGAAATCTTCCATTCACGGAAGAATTTCATGATCGTCCCGAATTGACCGTCTGCGCATGGGCGGAACATACCTGCGTCCGCTTTCAACCCCAACGGCAGCGGCAAACGGAATTGTGCGCCGCCGTGTTCCGCCACATTATATTTCAGATGCGATTCCAGCATACTCCGTTCCAGATCAGGGAAAAGGAATGCCGCCGCCTGGGCATAATTCCAGACATGCATACAAGATCCTTCACAACTGCCCCAGCTTGTCCCCACCCCCTCCCAACCGTAAAACGTCCCGTCCTCCAACCGCAGACAGGTGGGGGATTTCAAGGTGGATAACGCAGCGGATGCACCATCCAGGATCGCCGGATCCAGATCGGAATGATGCAGCAGATCCCGGAACAGAAATGTTTTCCGGCGCAATTCTTCCAGTCTGGCAATGAGTTCGGATGCGGACTCTTTGGAATCCTGCCATTGCGTTGCATAATAATTTTTCCATTCAACCGGGATTCCTTTTTCTGCAGCTTTGGCTTCCTGATTGCTGTTCCAGTCATTCCGCCGTAAATCCGCCATGTGCCAGGTAAGGACAAAACGGACACACTTTGTTTCTCCCGGCTGTAATGTAAAATGGAAGGCAAGCAATCCATGATCCGGCTGATACCGTTCTTCCGCAGATGGCGCATATGTCCGGGGCTTGAACGGTGTCCCCGCTTTCAATTCATGCAAATACATTTCCAGTGCATCCATCCACTCGCCGCGGTAAAAATATTCCTGTCCGGAACAATTTTCCAGCGATTCCAGCAGGGAAAGTGTGATTTCATTGCCGGCATGATCGCTGACAGTCAAACGGGTATTGGAATCAATGAGGTTCTGATGGAACGGTGTTTTCCACGGATTGCACAATACTCCGGTCGCCGTTGCATGAACAGGTTGATCCGTAATATTTTCAAAGGTATATTCCAAT
>JAFVSW010000329.1 GCA_017503545.1 Lentisphaeria bacterium
GACTTCCGGAAAATCATCGCATTGGCGAATATGTCATTCCGTACCGGAACGCCATATCCGTCAATGCCGGTCTTGGGCAATGTAGTTCTGATGCCTTATCCCCAGGGTTACGCTTCGCTCACCCTGGGCTGTCTGACTCTTGCCGCCCTGTCAGGGCTTGCTTTCCGGCAAATCCAGACACATTCGGACGTTGAGTTTTATCTTATGTGAATTCGGGATTGCTTAATTTGAAAAGACATAAATTTTCAGCAAAGCTAAGACAAACAAAAATCTGACAAAATCACTTTTTCAAAAATCAAAATTCTTCCGTTCAAACATAGAGAAAAAAAACCTTTTTTGAAAAATTATGGGGTATCTGTGGGTAAAAACACAAAATGTCAGATTGATTTTTGAAAAAACATTATTATAGTATCCGCAGAACACTAAAACTGTTAGAGGTAATTTCAAAAGAACTTTTGAAATTGCCTCTGTTAATCAAACAAAAAAATTCAGTATGATCTTATGAAAAATATAGAAGAACTCCGCAGTTTGCTGCAAAAAAATGATCCCGTCAACGGTGTCGTTCCGTTCTGGTTCCTCAACCACTACCCCGAAGAAACAGAGATTCGTAAACAGATCCGGGAAATCGCAGAAAAAGGATGCACCGGCGTAATGCTTCATGCACGCGACGGACTGCTCGGCGGATATCTCAATGCTCATTGGGAGAAAACCGTCGGATGGGCGGTCGATGAAGCAAAAAAACAAAATATTTCCATCTGGTTGTATGATGAATTGAATTATCCCAGCGGCCCCGTCGGCGGTCAGATCTTCGACGTTTGCCCGGATACCGCAATGCAATCCCTGGAATTAGTCCGTATCACCGAAGAAAAACCCGATGGTGATTTTGATAAACTCATCCGGAACGACGGTAAATATCTCGCCTTTATGTTCCGTTATCAGCGGCAATATCCGGACTATCTGGACAAAAACGCCATGAAAGAATTTGTAAAACTTTCTTACACTTGGTATTATGAACGTTTCAAAGAACATTTCGGATCACTGATCCAAGGCGAATTCACGGACAATTCCTGTGCCAATTTCGGGTATCACCGCCGTTCTATCCCGTGGACTCCGGCAATGCCGGAACTGTTCCGGGAAAAGACCGGATATGAATTGGATGAAATATTGCCGTCTCTCTTTCTGCAGACCGGAAACAGTGCGTTGCACCGATTGATTTTCTGGCGGTTTCTCAACGAATTGTATCTGGAAACATTTATTATTCCAATCGAACAGGAATGTGCCGGAAACGGAATCGCGGCGACCGGTCATTACTGTATCGAAACCGGTGTTTCGGAACATGTACGCCAGATCGGTGACCGTTTTGATCAGAAACGACATCAGCACATTCCCGGCGTGGATATGCTGGGGGCGGATACCTGGGAAGGCTTGGCGTCGTTCCCCATCGGAACCCCCAGCAGCATGTTGGCAATGACAGCTTCCCCCGGATATTTCTTCCACAATTCCAGCGTATTGTGCGAATGTCTCGGACTTTCCATGAAATGGGCAATGCCTCTTGCAGAAATCAAACGGATCACCGGCACTTTGGCGGCACTCGGGATCAATATTTTTGTTCCCCACGGTTTGTATTATTCCATCTCCGGACACCGGAAACGGGAATGTATCCCGGACTTCTATCACAACACGATGTGGGAATTTTTCGGCGATTGGGCAAAGTGGATCCGCACTCTCGGCACTCTCACGGCAAAAGCGGACGAACATCTTGCCGACACCGTTCTGCTTTACCCCGCAACCTCACAACAGGCATCCATTGAAGTCGGTACAGGCGCACCTTATGTTGACCAGGGTGAACGCTGTATCAAACAGGATAAACTCTGGACTGCCACCGGGGATATTTTAGTACAAAATGCAATTCCTTTTGAAATCATCAACGAAGATATTCTTTGCAACGGAAACGTTTGCAACGGTGAATTGCAGATCACACTTCCCAACGGCAATATCCACAAGATCCACTCCATCGTTCTGGTTTCGTCCTGGATCATTGGCGATAAAACGTACGATAAGTTACAGGAATTTGCAAAATCCGGCGGATGTATCATTGCGGAAGGCGAACAACTTTCCGCCGTCTTCACGGGAAAAGAAATACTCCCCGTCACACCGGAAAAAGAATTCTATACTGCGATCTATGATGTGGAAGACAAAGCCGGACTGGAACAGACCGATTTACCTGTTTTGCTTGCGAAAAAACAGCAGGTAACCAGAGTGATCATCACGGGCGGACAGAACAGTATCGTCAAAAAAGAATGGATCAAAGATGGTCATTATTTTGCTTTGATCCAGAACTTCACCAGAAACAAAATCGGGAAAGTGGAGATCCGGTGCGATTTCCAACCGGTGACAGTCGATCTGGACTCCATGCAATTCTTCCGGGCAAAAGATTCCGTCCTTGTCAAAGATTTCGAATACGGAGAAGTTCTTCTGCTTACAGACTGTGAAGGCGAATTGCCGGAATTACCTGCTGTACAGCCGATACCGGAAAACAGATTGAATATTGCCCCGTCAGCATGGGAAATCAACATGGAACAGCCCAATGCTCTCTGTTTCCCGGAAACACAATTCCGCAATAATCATGGAAATAATACCCGGCAATTCAGCTGGGAATTTGAAATCGATACCATGCCCGAAAAACTGGGGGTCGCACTGGATTTGGAACCGCTTCTCATGGAAATGAGAAACGGATACAATCCATTTACCCTGCGTTATCATAATATGCTGTATAACAGCCGCTGTCAAGCATACATCAACGGCAACTTATTGGATAACATACAATTCGGAAAAGATTTCGACCGATGGATCTATGAAGGCGACATTACAAAATTCATCAAGTCCGGTAAAAATACAGTTGTATTGGTACAGCCGAATGAATTGCTGGAACAGAACCGGACATTCCCTGAACCGCTGCTCCTCACCGGATCGTTTGCAGTCCGTGACGACGGAGTGATCACTGCCGTGCCCGGCACACTGCCCGATCTTACATGGCACAATTCCGGTTTGAAACATTATTCCGGCACCATGCGGTTCTCCGCAAAAATCCAACTTCCGGAAAATATGCGGCAGAAAGAATTGCATCTGATTTGTCATGATGTACGGGAAATCGTGGAAGTAATCATAAATGGCACGTCCTGTGGTCACCGTTTCATGCCGCCGTACACGTTCACGATTCCGGAAAATCTGACTGGTACAGACGCGCTCGAACTGACGTTACGGGTCAGCAACACCCCGGCAAACCGTTGGCAGGAACCGATTCCATCCGGTATTTTGGGTGGAATTGAGTTGTACTGAAAACATAACAAAACCGGGCTGCTGCCGGAAATTTCAAGCTCAAAGAAAATCTGATTTTATGGCACAAACCGTCGAAGAGGCCAAATGTCAAGTAATTTTTTCCTGTTAAGTACTTTGTTTAGAAAATGATCACACTCCTGTCCGGAATTTTTTACCGGACAGGAATGATATTACTTAGTTGTTATTGTGTTTTTTGACTCTTGCAAATAAGTCTGCAAAGACTTTGTCGCGATCAATTTTTGTGATTTCCATAATTTTTTCTTCGCTGTCTGTATGGTGCCAATAACACTCATCATCAAGTTTGGGTTTAGAGATTATTCTTGTTTCCATTGCTTCAGGTATATTAATGTATGCAATTGCTGAAATATCCCAGATAATTTTATTAATTTGGTTATGCCACCAAGAAGCGAAAACATCTTTCAAATATTCACCTGCTATACCTCCACCTTTTAAACTTTCATGGAGCTCTTCGGCAGCGATAGTAAGTTTGCCTGCGACATTCCAGCAAGGGATACGGATCATTTTTGCCTTTGACTCAATTACAACTTGAGAAGCGATGACGTCGCCTTCCAAATTAAATTCCCTTGGATTGCCGTCAAATTCTATTTCGTGACCGCCTAGCCAAATTACAACGATATCTTCAGCGATTTCAGGGGCTTTGTTAAAAGCAGAAGCAACATTGGTCAAAGCGCCGATAGCAGCAACAAAGAGTTTTTCATTGCGCTCTTTCGCTTTTTTTGCTTCGCTTATAATAAAGTCGGCAGCAGCAGATTCAACGAAATCTTTTTTGTTTTTTAGAATTCTGGTTGACCCTTTGAGAGCAGGAATTTTTTCAGTCAAGTTCAAAGTAGTTAAAATTCGTTGGATTTCCTGATAACTTTTTTCCATGCCATCAGCGTAACTGGTTGAGCGACAGTTGAAGAAAACTTCAGCGGTAATACCTTTTAAATCAATTTTGTCTGGTGACATAATTGCATAGACAACTGCGAATTGGTCGTCAATTTCATTGAAGGTATCTGTGTCTAAAATCATTGGTACTGGGTAAGAATTTTCCAAGATTTTAAAGTTTTGCTCATCAAAATTTATACTCATTTTTTAATCCTTTGTATTTTGTGTGTGGAGTTTCTTATAAAATATGCAATGTAGTAACATATAGTAAAATAAATAATTTTCAAGATTTTTTCAGATAAATCCCGTAATTTTTTGAAAAAGTTTTTTTTGACATAATTTGAGCGTAACGTGAGCGGTATAAGATGTTTCTCTGCCGAGCCGTTGGGAGGTAACCGTCAGAGCTTTAAAATCATTGTCGGTTGCCTGCGTAACGGCTTGAACCAAACGCATACTGTCATCAAATCCGGCAAAGGATTTTGCCGCCATCACAAACGGAACCGCCATTGCTCCGGAGAGCATCAGCAGCTCTCTGCCAACAGTCGTACACATTTTGCCGAATGCTTGCAACTGTGCTTGAGCGGATGTCAGATTTCTTTGGAGCTGTGAGGTTTCGGCGGTAACCTCCACATACGCAGCTCCGGCGCGAATAGATTTTGATATGGACAACACACACCTTATCTTAATGTTGGCTGTTGTTAAAATCCAGTTTTCTTGAAAGTTGGCAGAAAAAATCTGCCAACTTTTGCTTGAATTGGTCGTTTTTTTTGCTATATTATCTTCAAAGGAGACAAATATTATGGAAAAAACGTTATTAAAAGCAACACTTCGGGAGCTTTTGGCAGATTTCTATGAAAATAGTTTTCCTGCCATGACCAATCGTTTAACAGAAATCCCGGAAGTACCGAACAATGCAACTGTTGTGCTTGGAATGCGTTGGACTGGAAAAACCTTTCTGCTCTACCAGCGGATGAACGAATTGTTGGCATCCGGTATTCCCAAAGAACAAATGCTTCATCTTAATTTCGAGGATGACCGTTTAATGGGGATGACTGTACCATTTGTCAAAAGGTCTATTTAGAATGAAAAGGGACTTCTATATCATTCTGTTTGCAGTGTTGTTATTAACTACTTGCGGTTGCATTTCAACACAAGATTTATATGGTAACTGGTATTTTCCTCAAGGACATGTAGACAGACGCAAGATTATTACAAAAAACTATGCTGTTACTTTTTCTGCATCTGGAAGGCATAACAATAAAAACTGCGTTACCAAAGCCCATTATGATGTCAAAAATTATAAATTATTTCTTCGTGTAAAAAATACTTCCGGACTTGTTGATAATGTTTTCAATATTTTTGGGTTTGTATTACGTGATCATACCCGTTATTGGCTTGGGATCATTCCTATTTTTGGTTTTCAATATTCTTACAAAATCTCAGATAAAGAAATGCTTCTTTATTTGCAAAAATATAAATTTACCAGAGACCAGGTTATGGACAAACCTATTTTAACAAACAGTGGATTTGTAACAGATCATTCGGTTCCTCCGTTAATGAATAACATAAAGGAATGAGCCAATGCCATCTTTAGCTGCTATTTGTTCATTTTATACAAATTTATCCTACTATGGCAGTAGCCAGAAAATCTATAGCAAGGAGTAAGTGAAGATGAAAATTATTACTTTCTCTTTCCGCTGATTCTTTCGGCTGGGACGGTTATTGTCAAAACAAAGGCTCCGCACAATCGGCAGTCGGTGTTCCAATACCGTGTCCCAAAAGGGTATGACAAGAACCGGAGGGAGATGTATCGGGTGCTGGTGATTTTCGGCGGCAGAAATACCGATGGCAAAGCCGATGCTTCCGGTCGTATGTGTTGAAAAAATATCGTAAAAAAATGGTATTTTTTAGCCACGATAAGAGATAAGGACTTGACAAATCCAATGTTGCGACTTATAATAATATAAATACATATCTGGAGTTGCTTTCAGATGAAGTTTCTCAGATCATCGCAGGAAATAAGTTTATAATCAAAGAACTTTTTGAATAATTGAAGGAGAAGAAAAATATGAAATACTCTATATTTAGACTCTGTATATGTAATATAATTGTCTTATCGCTTTGCGGTTGCATAAATTCGCAAAACGAGAAACGGTTGAAAACGCTCCCCAAAACGGAAAAAGTAGATGTGCGGAGTATTGTGGAACAGATGAGGAAGGACAGGAATCCCCGCAGAGAGATTGAGGGGTTGGGATTGTTCTTTCAGGAAAATCAAAGAGCAAAAAAAGATGGAACATTTCATCTCTATTCGCGTTCCGAATTGGAGTTTGACACCCCGGCAGGAAGTGAAATAACGACAATTCGTCATAATGGAAAAGTAATAAATGGGTTACTGAATTTTGAGGCGGATCCAAATATTCTTGTCAGCCTTTGGGTAAAAAATGGAATCCCCGATGGTTTTGTGGTCGTTTACTATAAAGTACCTCATATCCTGCTGTTGTCTAAAGGAATATATAAAGATGGGAAACCGTTTTTCGGAGGTTTTTCCTATTCGTTCAAATATAATCAATTATCACCGTATCAGCTATATTATCGGGATGGAAATTTTATGTTCTATTCAATCCTAAACTTATCATGGACACCATTTGAAAATATTTATACCGATAACAAATTAATAAATGGATATCAACTTATTTCCGCGATTCCCGGACAGCCATTGCGATTGAAACGTTATCAAGATGGCATTCCACGGGAAGAAGTTACATCTGATTCATTTCTCTTCTCCAACAAACGTGCTCAGCTCTCTTATAAAAATTTTCTATTTAATGTTAAAGCACAAAAACAAGAGCATTTGAGACAATGGAAAAAGATGAAATTCGATTGGTAAATATGGAGGAAATTTCTATATGGATTCCCTACGTATAAAAATTGAAAAAAAACTCCGTACTTTTTTATGCATTTTAGTGCCGTTTCTCCTGTTGATATTTATAGGATGCTGGACTTACAGCAAAACATTACATTGGCCATGGGGACTGTTAGATTTTCCTCGTGAATGTAGAGGCGAATTTGATGTTTGTCCGGCAAAAATCGGTACAATTGAAACATGGGAGTTAATGCCACGCACTTCGAAAGAAATAAAGTATATTTTTCGGAATTCGGGATTCGGATGTTATGCCGAGTGGAAATGCAGGGTGGATTTTACTGACTTTGTTGATTTCGCAGTATTCAAAAATTGGAATCTTATTTTCAATGAAAAGCTGATTTTTACTCCGGAGATGCCGGATTACACATCTCCATCCGGGCAATTTATTTATGCGACAAGCAATAGTCTTATTGTAAATCTTGCGCAAAAAGAAAAAATTGAAATTAAAAATGCTCATCGTGGCGTAATTGCGATATACGATATTGAAAAAAAGGTGATGTATGGGCGTTATTGCAGCCGTTAATGTGTCAGATACAAACAGTTTCTGTTATAGGTAAAGTAGGAGAGTAATATGCAACGCAGATATCTGTTAGTAATAATCATTTTTGTAGTTTTCGTCATTGTTGCTGTTTCCGGATTTTTATTTGTCAAACATTTGAATGAAAAAAAATTGTCGGATGACGAAAAACAATTTTTTGATATGAAGTGGATATCTTTTTGTGGAAGAATAAATTCAAAGCAATGGGTTTCCCATAATGCTGTAAACAATGTCGCAAATAAAATCTTACAAATAAAAAATAGTTATCCTACAAAAAAAAGAAAAAAAAATTTTTTTCCATATTCTATTTTGTTTGTTTCCTCCGAAGGCAACAAATGTATTGTATGGCTTAATAGTGAATATTTCAGTTTCAATAAGGAAAAAGTTTTCATGCATAATTTGACGGATGAGGAATTTGGAGCATTCTTTTTAGCAGTAGCAGTACATCAATAAAATTGGGTATCTGGATCTTTAATCCAATGGAGGTAAGTTTCGTTGCATCTAGAGGCAATTTCAAAAGTCCGGCAAAATTTGACTAAAAAAGGATTGTTGAAGAGATGAAAATGGTCGTTTTGTTCCGGCTACGCCTGATGCACAGTTTTATAATCAATCATAAATGTGCGCAAAATACCGGACACTACCCCTGAGCAGGCATACCGTTCTGACCGGGAGGACTTTCGTGCCCGGCTTGAAGTCAGACGAATTAGAGATTTTCTTGATAAGACCTTGCTTTTTTCGTATATTGTCCGGGCGGATCCCCCATGACCCGATGAAATTGTCTGGAAAAATGGTAAGGCGTTTTCCATCCGCCCAGTTCCGCGACTTCCTTGACCGATATTTCCGGATTTCCGAGCAGCGCACGGGCGGCATAGAGGATCCGCTCCCGGAGAATGTATTCGCCAGGACTCATCCCGGTTGCGGCATGGAAGATGGAAAACAGTTTGGAACGGGAAAACGGAAATTCCGTTTCCAGATCGGAGGTATGGATCGCCTCGGAAGCGTGTTCGTGAATCCATTGCAGAAGCCGTTCTACCGAGGCCGGATACTTGGGTTTGGTATCCGGCCTCATGAAAGAACTCAGCAGGGCGAGCAAATGCAGAAAATCCGCGGCGGTCTGAAAATTGTTCTGCGAGGGATCTGCGGACAGCAGGCGTTGAATGATCTTTGCCGGTTCGCGGCACTCCCTGCGTGTTATCGCCAGGCGCGGCAGCAACCGGGAAAACGGATCCATGCCCCGTGAATTCTCCGGGATGAAATGCACAAATCGGACCCGCATTATTCCGCTCCCCGGGTTTACATAATGCCAGATCTTCAAAGGAAGGTTCGGCGGGACGAAAAAGGCGCCCCCCTCTTCACAGACCGCGAATGCGCCTCCGGCATCGATTTCATAATGCCCTTCGTAAGCCTGCGCAAAAATATAGAACGGTATTGTTTTGCAATGGCAGTAGCCATCGTTCCTGCATGAAAAATCAGCTGCCTGGGCATAACGCAAATGAGGAAGGGAATTGAAAATCATGAAAGGGCATCTCCTGTTTTGTTTTCCACAGTAATATATCATCCGGCATAGAAAGTTCAATGGACAAACAGATATTTTTTTTGGATTTCTGTCCATTGCACGATTTTCTTTTGTGATGTATATTATGATTCGGCGAAAAAACGACCATTAACAAGGAGATTTCTTTATGGAAAACGTTGTTCTGAATCCGATGATCGGGAAAAACGCGATGACACGGCTCAGCCAAGAAACCCGTTTACTAGCCGGCCGTTATTTGACCGGGAAATATCTGCACAGAATCAAAGATGCGGGATTTCGCCTGGCGGATCTGAATCTTCCCAAAGATTGTCCGCCGGAAATCCGGCATGGAAAAAACGCCATTCTAACGGCGGGAAAATCCAGTTTGGATATTCTGCCCGAGGAACGGCTGGCGGGAAGTGCTTCGAATATTCAGGCTCTTTCACATTACATTCCCGGATATCCTCCTCCTGACAAATGGGGAGGTCCGGGATCTTCCATCAGTCATACCACCGTCGATTTCGGTGATGCCGTCCGCAAAGGGCTCAGGGGACTGGAAGCGGAAATTCGGAACCGGATGGCGGGCGACCGCGATCCGCATCATCAGGACTTTTTCAACGGCCTGCTGGATGTTATCGAAGCAATGCGGATTTGGATAAAACGGTATCGTGATGCCTACCAGAGGATGCTCCGCTCGTCCGATTACTCGAAATATCATGCCAATCTCCGCGACGTGCTGACACGGCTGAAAAAAGTTCCGGAAAATCCGCCGGAAACCTTTGCCGAAGCGATCCAGGCATTCTGGAGTTTTTTTGAATTTCAAAGGCTGTGCGGCAACTGGACCGGACTCGGCCGGTTCGATGAGATCCTCGGACCGTATCTTTCCAACGATCTGAAGAAAGGTCTCATCACACTGGACGAAGCACGGGAACTCATCGCCCATTTCTGGATCAAAGGGACCGAATGGTGTTACGGCCTGCGCAAAGACACTTCGCGTTCGCCCGGCTCCGGAGACGCCCAGAATTATCAGAATATCATTCTGAGCGGCATCGACCGGGACGGCAATCAGATCGAAAACGAAGTGACTTTCCTGGTGCTGGATGTCGTCGAAGAACTGCATATCAGCGATTATCCCATAACCGTCCGGCTCAATTCCGGAACCTCTGAAAAGCTGCTCCGCCGGATCGCCGAAGTCCAGCTGCTCGGCGGCGGCATCGTTTCCGTTTATAACGAAAATCAGATCCTGTGCAATCTGAAAAACATGGGAATCCCTGAAGCGGATGCCCGGACATTCACCAATGATGGCTGTTGGGAGATCATTTTGCCGGGACAGACCAACTTCTCTTACATGCAGCAGGATTTTCTGATCCCGTTCCAGGAGGTGCTGTTTGCCGAAAAGACTCCGGCGTCTTATGATGAACTTTACCGCAATTTTCTTGACCGGGGCAGAGTCTTGGTCGATGCCATTAGAAAACAGATTGAAAGTTCCTGTACCACCCTGAAATATATGGCATCCGGGCTTTATAAATCATACTATGGAAAAAAAGACCCGGGAGATTATCCGCAGGAACCTGTCGAACGCACGGATGTAGTTCTTTCCCTGCTTGAACCATCCTGCCGGGAATCCGGCTGTTCCTATGTCCTGCATGGAACCCGCTGGGTTTTCAGGGCGATCCACATGGCGGGACTGCCCGATGTTGCCAACAGCCTGTATGCGATCCGGAAACTCGTTTTTGAACAGAAACTCGTATCTCTTGCCGAGCTGGTCCGGATTCTGAAAGACGACTGGAAGGATGCCGAAGCGCTCCGTCTGCGTTTTGCCAACTCGCTGAAGTATTACGGGAACGACAATCCCGAGGTCGATGAATTGCTCCGACAGATCCTGCATGACTGCTCCGCGATTGCGGGCGAAAAACCCCGGATCAATTATATCATGGTTCCGGTCGGAGTCAGCACATTCGGCAGGGAAATCGCATTTGCCGAAAAACGCCTGGCGACGGCTTTCGGAAAACATGCTCATGAATATCTTGCTCCGAACCTGTCGCCGACTCCCGGCACGGACAAGAGTCCGATCACCGCAGCACTCAATTCCTATTGCCGGATGGATTTTTCCGATACTCCGAACGGCTGTCCGCTTGATCTGCGGCTCTCCGCAGGCATCCGTAAAACCGCCGGTGCAGCTGAATGCCTGGTTCGGCTGCTCCGCGTGTTTGTCGAAAAGAACGGACTGTATCTCCAGATCGACACCGTCGATCCCGACATGCTCCGGGAAGCGAAAAAAGATCCCGACCGTTTCCCGAATCTTGTGGTCCGCATCTCGGGGTGGTCGGCACGGTTCGCCTCGCTCTCCGAAGAATGGCAGGACATGATCATCAACCGGACGGCGCTGGAAGCATTATGAAGGACTCCGGATTGGTCTTTGATCTGGCACGCTGTTCCCTGCACGACGGGCCCGGAATCAGGAGCGTGGTTTTCCTGAAAGGGTGTCCGCTTCGCTGTGTCTGGTGTCATAATCCGGAATCCCGCAGTTTCAGACCGGAAATCCTCTTTTCCCAGGAAAAATGCATCGGCTGCGGCGAATGTGTCAAGGTTTGTCCGAATCATGCCCGAGGCAGTGAAGACGGACGGTCTTTTTTCCGGCGTGAATTGTGTGCCGGATGCGGCAGATGCGCCGAGGTCTGCTTTTCCGGAGCGATGGAGCTTTCCGGTCAAGTAAGGACCGTCGACAGTATTCTGACGGAAGCTGCAATGGATCAGGACTATTACGCACCGGACGGCGGCTTGACCATTTCCGGCGGCGAACCGCTCTCGCAGCCGGATTTTACGGAAGCGCTGCTGAAAGGCGCCAAAGAACGCGGCTGGACCACGGCGCTGGAAACCTGCGGAATGGCCGATCCGGTCATCCTGGAGCGAATGATGCCATGGACCGACTTCTGGCTCTTTGACATCAAGGCCGTGAACGGCAGGATACATCGTCTCTTTACCGGACAGCCCAACGATCTGATCCTCTCAAATCTTCGGTTTCTGGATCATACCGGAGCGAATATTGAACTGCGGTGTCCTCTGATCCCGGGGTACAATGATTCCGATTCAGATTTGAGGGCTCTCCGTGACTTGGCTCTCTCTCTCAAACGGAAACCGAAGATCCACATAGAACCGTTTCACCCCTTCGGACGCAGCAAACTGGCGAGGCTGGGACGTTCGGCGGAGGAAAACGCCCGCATCCCGGAAGAAGAAGATATAAGCCGCTGGCGGAGAATTCTTTTTTGAGGAAGTCGCCCCGCTGATGCTGAAACTGGCGTTGCAGGTATTGCGGTCGGGAGCAATACCGGTCGCCGTTTGCGTTTTAAAGGTGCTGTGGCGGCGGTTGGCGCAGCAGCGGGCGTGCTGGAGGAGGAAAGGTGTCGCGGCGATTGGCGGTCAGGATGGGTAAACGGTCGGCTTGTTGCTTCCCCCTTGCCGTGTTTGGAGATGACGGCTTGACCTTCAAAACGAAAATCAGAACCATTTTGGAGAATTTTCCGAAAGGTCTATTATGGTGTGGTGGTTATATTTATGGTTCGGAAGAAAAGTCCTGCATGACCTTGTTTACTATCAGCAAGTAATGACTTTTTTAGAGAATAAAAAAGGAAAAGACTTTTGGTCTCTAAAGTAAAAGTCGGCAAAATA
>JAFVSW010000330.1 GCA_017503545.1 Lentisphaeria bacterium
TCCCAGGGTTACGCTGCGCTTCACCCTGGGCTGTTTGACTCTTGCCGCCCCGTCAGGGCTGGTCTAACAGTGATTCTAAATTCTTTCGGACATTGAGTCTTTTCTTACATGATTTCGTGAGTACTTCAAATTGAAAATCTATCAACTGCCGGAAATTTCAAGCACAAAGGAGATCTGATTCTATGGCATAAACCGTCGAAGAGGCGTTTTTTTTTGCATAAACCGTCGATACTCTCTTTTATTTTGCGAGATTGGAGAGTTCAACCGTATAATCTCCACCATGCCAGCACACACGGAAAACATCCGTGCCTGTTTTCCGGATTTCCGGTAAGGATTCACCGCGGCGGATGGGAAACAGCAAAGTTCCGAAACGGCAATCGTTCACACCGGCAATCGTCATGGTCAAGGTCGAACTCTTATGCAATTGTTTATCCCCTCTGGCAACATACCACCCTGCCATGGGCGGCGTACCCACACCGCATAAACATTCGCTGACAAGTTCATCGGGGTATAATGGTACAATGAGGATATCGTAATTCAAGCCGTAATCAGACATCCAGGCACCTGGGATTTCCGGGACCCGTTCCATATTTTGAGTTTCCAGATGCAGCCGCATTTCATACGTATGGGACTTCCCGTCAAGGGAAGACAAGGTATCATAAACGCAGAAGAAATCCGGCTTGTAAAAACGCAATTCACGAACATGTTTTGCGGGACGTGACAATGGTTTTTCCGCCTCTTCTTTTGTAAGCGGCAACACCCCGAATTCGCCATCATAACAACTCTTTGCGTAATCAAACACATCATTGCTGATCCAACGTGCATCAATGGGAGATTCTGAAATACAAGGCCCGGTTCTGCGCTGCAAAAGTCCATCCACCAGAATCGTATTGTGATCCGCCGCAGAAACACCGTATGTCCGGTATGCGGTCAATTCATATTGTCCCCCGCCATCATCACAGATCAACTCATCTTCGCCTTTGTAAATGTTGATATTGAGTTTATCCTGATGCACATGAGCTTCACCGGTCGGCCCCACATCAAAAACACAGTATAACGCATCCTTATCCCATCAGGACCGCATAACAACGAATCCAGCCCAATCAAGAAAGCGCGAACTGGTGGGTTCGGAATGAGGTTCGGTTCCTTCGGTACGCCCGGATGCTGCCCAGAGAAAATCATGACGATGCGGGAAATACCGGTATGCCTCCCGCATTTTTCCGGCAATAAACATGGTGCCGCAATCATTGGTGCGCGGAGAAGTCAAAGCCGGTGTTGCCATATTCAATATACTTGCAAAAGCCAATTCCAATTTCCGGATAAAGTCTCCCGGCAATTCAGCAGTAACATTTTCATCTCCGGCAATATTGAGAAACACAAGGGAACAGGCACACATGATACTGTGATAATCCGGCGATAATTCCGAATGCATCCCGTCCGGCAGAATTTGTTCCATAATCGCATGACTGAATACATCTGCCGCATAAAGGCGCATGTCTTCACTGCAACGGAATTCCGGAAACAGAACACCGAATGTATAAAGTCCACTCATTTCCATCAGAAGCCAATTGCTATTCTTCCGGTGATGCGCCTGTAAATGAAGACCGTGACGATACAGGGAATGTAACATCAAACAAAGTGTTTCCGCTTCGAATTCCGCAGATTTGCGGAATGTTTCAAAAGCAAGCGGCCAGGAATACATCATACGCAAACCGGCTTCGATTGTTCGCCAAACGCTGCCCGCCGCATTCCAGGATCCGTCATCCGGTGCAAATCCGGCGGTTTCGATCCAACGGCGCACCTGTGCATGGAATGCAGCCGCATATTTACGATCCCCCGTCTCCAAATAAGCCGCACACATATCCATCCAGAAAGACATCCGGTTCAGTTGCCACTGCCATTCATAATCAACAGATTCCGTCTTTCGTGTCGGATTAAAAAACCAATCGATTTCCCCGGAGGGAAACTGCCACGGAATATTGATCACTGTCACAGCACCATCAGCGGCACGGTCTGCCGTTTCTCTGCTGCATGATCTGCTTTTCAAAATCGTCCGGCAATATTGACGTTCCGGACGACTCCGGAAATAATCTGCTGTGATCCGGATCAATTTTTCCGTATCGCCGGCAGCAAGGGCAACAGCAAATTCGCTGCCCATTTTTGACGGATCAAGTTGTAAAAACAGTTCTGTCAAACGTTCTGCAATACAGCCATCTAAAATCGTATTGTTTTGTTCCATTGTTTTTATCTCAATATTGTTCTGCTGAATAATGAAGTTCCGGTTAATATAGCATAAGGTGAAAAAAAAATCAAATGTAAATGGAGGGTATCTCTTGAATTTTCTTTGGCGTCAAAGGTTCCGTACTGGATTTTGATTCTTCTCAATTTTTCAGAACGAGATCGTTTTCGATTGTTCCTTTATGAAATATTTTATGGGATAACGGTAAAAAAAATCACAAAAAAAAGTCCTTTTACGGTATAAACTTGTATTTTTCCCGAAAAAAATGTATTTTTTTGCAAAAATTATGTGAAAAAAAATTTATATGGTGTATATTACACTGAATAATTTTGTAGTATGATTTGTAACAGAAAGTATGAATTATGGAAAAACTGTTTTTAGGAATCGATATCGGCTCCACAACATTCAAAGCCGTTCTGATGACAGAATCAGGAAAAGTCCGCCACACAATGTATCAGCGGACAAAACCCGTTGACTCCGGCCGCGTCCGCTGTACCGGTGCCTGCGCTCATTGCGGTGCATGTAATTTCGGCCAATTGAAAGAAACGGTAAATGGGTTCCTGCATGACAGCGGTGTCAATGACATAAAGGACATCACCTGTACAGTCGTTACCGGCAGCCAGATTGTGGAAGATACACACGACTTTCTCCCCTATGATTTCCAGGTCAGTGAAGTGACCGCACACGTTGCCGGAGCACATCATTACCATCCGGACTGCTGCGCCATTCTTGACGTGGGCGGACAGGACAGTAAGGCGATGGTCTTCAACCCGGAAATGAAAATGTGGAATTATAAAATGAGCGGTATCTGCGCCGCCGGTACCGGAGCATTTCTGGACAGCGTTGCCGCAAAATTGAATATTCCCGTCAACGAAATGGCAGATAAAGTGAATTACGACAGTACGTTGGAATTCTCCAGTGTCTGCGCCGTTCTCGGTGCCACATCCATCAATAAATTCAAAAACCGTTTCCCGCTCGGTGAAATCATCGGCGGTGCATGCCGGGCCCAGGCTCGTACCATCATGTCCGGTGTCGGTGAACTTTTCCAGGGGTACAAAGGTACCATTTACTTCCAGGGTGGTGTTGCGTACAACCGTGCTGTTGCCTATTACCTCCGTGAGATCACCGGCAATGAAATCATCATCCCGGAATTTCATGCGGTCATGGGCGCACTCGGTGCCGCTTGCCTTGCAAGAGAATACTACAAGACAAAAGGTAAACAGAAACCGGAAATCAACGCCCCGCTCCCCGAACGCACATTGAAATCCGCAAGTATGCGTTCCGTTGCAACACGCCGTGACTTCCTGGGGAAAAAAGATAAACCGTGCGTATGGCGTAATTTGTTCTTCCCGTCTGAAATCCTCAATGCTCTGAATGTTCGTATCCTTACGCTGGAAACATATGCTGCTCTGTTTGCCCGTAACGGCAAACGCGTCAAGAAAGCGTTTGATAATGCTGCATGCAAAGGATATTCCGGCGAAACATGCTCCTTCCTCCGTGTTCTGGAAGGGTCAGAACTCCCCCAAGCACAATTCGGTGTATCCACGTCTCAACCCTGTCAGCAGGGCGAACGTGTCTTCCGCGACCTCGTGAGAACATACGGCATCGAAGACCGTTTCTTCTCTCTCCAGACACCTCCCAATGAAGATGGGAATGCCGTGGAACATCTGGCGGAAGATTTGGAACGCGCCGTTCATTGCATCACAGCAAAAACCGGTCTGAAAATGGATCCCGGCAAATTGGCTGCTGCATGCAATTATTCCAATGAAGCAAGAATCCATTCTCTCAAAATCAACGATCTGCGTGCCGCAAACCGCCCGCTGATCCGTGGTTCTCAGAGTATCTATTTTGCAACGATCTTCTCTCAGATGTGGGGAACTCCCGAACTGATCGATTTGCAGAAACAGCTCCTCGCCGAATTGGAAGAAGAAGCCGCAAAACCCTCAACGGTGGAATTTGACAATACACACCGTCTGCTCTGGCTCCACCTTCCCCCGTTCTATCACAGCGAATTGCTGAATTATATCGAAGAGCAGTGCCGTGCGCCGATCGTCTTTGAAGAAGTCAACTATGTTGGCTGGGCTCCCCTCGATCCCAATGATCCGTACCGTTCACTCGCAAAGAAAATGCTGCACTCCGGCTTCATGGATCCGGATTACCGTGTTAAGGCGATCCTGGAACAGGTGGAACACTTCAAACTCAATGGTTGTATCCTCTACAATCACGGATTCGGACGCTGCTCCATGGCGGACAGCTCCTTTGTCAAACATGCAAGAGAAGAATTGACAAAGGCAAAAGTACCGCTCCTCGTACTGGATGGCGACTGTATGGACCAGACCATTGACCCGTGCAGTACATACACCAAGGTCAGTGCTTATGTGGAAGCATTGAACCAGAAAAAATATGGCAGTATTTTCGGTCCGATGGAACAATAAAATATTCGCCTTATCCTGTAATAAACTCCGGCAGTCAACACTGTCCGGAGTTTTTTTTGCGCATTTTTTTGCGATAAGATACTTCAATTTTTATTTGTTGCAACAGTTGCATTTCCGTTTTTTGCACGTATTGTAAGCACAACGGAAACAAATAAAGAGAGGGGGATCACTATGAAAAAAAGAGAATTTGACCGCAAAAGAGCAAAAGCAGGAAAAGGCAATCAATTTTTTTATGACAGCCGTTCCTGTCATTGGAATCAGAACGGAAATGATTCTTCTCCGCAGCAGGAATCTTTCAATTATGATGACCTTGATTTATCGGAAGAACGGGAAGTTCGCCGCAGACTCAAACGGATGCGGTACGATCTTACACACCGGCGGACAGGCGAATATTAACAAACGCGACACATGTTAAAAAGAGTCTGTACTTTTATGCTTTTTGCAAAATAGCATAACCGGGCGCAGAAGAAATCTCAATCACGCCGGATGTCAATACGCCATCTCCTGCGATTAATGTCCAATCACCATCTGTTTTGAATCTTCCGCAAGGGGCATCCTTTTCCCGGAATAACACAAGAAATTGCGTTGTCCCGTCTTCTGATTTTGCGGTAAATCCGGTCAGACTGCTGCCCGTCGGCATATCACCGACCGGGAAGATCTCACAGGCAAACAGCTGATCCCGATACTGTTTGTGCAGTTCCATCATCCGACGGCAAAGTGCTTGTTGTTCTGCCGGGACAAGGGACGGTGCAAACCATAAAAGAGGATTCCCGAAGAAAGCAATTGCCATCCAATAATCCCACGGGTATACATCCGGACTGGATTCCCCCTTCCCCGCATAAAATTCCGGCTGGATGTCACCCGGATACGGGACCTCAATCTGCAACGATTGAAGCCGGGTATATTTTGCAAGATTCCAGACATTCCGTAATGTCCGTTCCGGATGATAACCGATCCCGGCAAAAAGATACCGGTTTTCCAGGAACAGATTTCCCTGATCCAGCAGCATGAAAAATCCGCCGCGCATCCCGGCAGTCACATCCAGATTGAAAAAGACCTCTTTCCCGGACTGTTCCCGCACGGTTCGGAGCATGGATGTAAATTTTTCTTCGGCATCATAACTGCTGAAATATGCCCCGTCGATCTTGAACAGCCGGAAGTTGTATTGACGGTAAAAATTCAGAATCAGTTCCGCAAATTCCTGATGATCCCGATACGCAAGATTTCCGCTTGGAGCCATCCAGAGAGCCAGTTCAATCCCTTTTTCTTTTGCCAATTGACAAAGGGAATCAAAACTGCCGTTCTCCAGCCGTTCCGGGGAAATCCTCCAATATTCTTTCAAGTCGATCGCTTTATTTTTCACCGTAATATCACGGAACAAACCATTCTGCCAATGGTCATCCACCTGATAATAATCGACACCGCAATTTGCCGCACCAATAACCTCCTCTTTCAAAAACTGCTTGGAGACAAGGGCGGGAAACCGTCCGCATCCCCAGGCATTTGCGACGATCCCGCACCGCAATTCACCATAATCGAACCGGGTACGCAGATACCGTTTCAACAACCATTGGGCTTCCTCTTGCGAATGATAAATACCGATGGCGTTACGGTAGGAAACATATTCCCGGTCCAATTCCAATTCACCGGGAATGATTCCCCAGCAAAGACTCCGTACATCCCCGTTGGATGTCAAAGAAAAATCGTAATTCTGATATTCCCGCCGTTCGGATGATGGCGGTGCTTCCTGCAGGATCATGAAGCCTGTTTCTGCGTCATTTTCGCAATACAAAAGATTGCCGGAAAATTCCTTTTCTCCGCAAATCTCATGTTCCAGAACCGGTACATCCTGTACATCCGTATGTCCGGCAAATTCAACGGCGCGCCTGACCTTGAATCCATCCGCCGGATGCAGCGTATCCAACACCGGGAGATCATAACCCGCCGTATCAAGTCCGTAATCTTTCCGTAACGAATTCCGGGCATTGATGAAACCGGAGGGTAGAACACGCAAGGTGATCCGGTTGCGGACTCCGAACATTGCCAATCCGGGATAGATAAAAAACTCACGCACAAGTCGTGTCAGACTGTTCTGTTCGGTCATAACGACCGATACCGCAAGGTGATCGCCTTCAAACGGTAAATCTTTCTGTTCCAGAGCGGTGACAGACTCCACTTTCCAGTTCCGCGCATCCGCGGCATCGGCATACATGTCATAGAGAACGCAATCAATATGATTTACATTCTCCGTGGCAAGTTTTGTACCTTTTCCATCGGTCAATTCGGTTGTGTGGGAAGATTGTTCTGTGAACCGGATCTTTCTCTTAAATTCACAATTCCCGAATGTAAGGGTTGTTTCATCCCATTCCGCAAAACAATCCCGGAAAACAACCAATTTCATTTCTTGACTTCCTCAAGTTTCAAATCATCGAACCAGACGGTACCGGTGGCGTTTCGCAAAGTCAATCTCAAGTAGGAAAGATTTTTTGCGTTTTTTGCCGGAGTGGTAAAGATCCACCCCTGACGGGTCCACGGCATCGTTCCGGAATAAAAGTTGAGCGGATACCATTGATTGACGGGCGTGGCGATATTGACGGCGGCACCACTGTATTTGCCTTGTGTTTTGACATTATCCAGACGGATCTGCCAGGTCAGTTTATAGGTTGTTGCCGGTTTGAGGATCGGTTTGAAAAAGTATGCAACCGTGGCGATTTGTTTATAATCTTTCGAGGTGATCTTCAACGATTTTCCGCCTTTACGATACGTTGTGGTATCCAATGTGATGGCACCCGATTCACATTCTTTCTTACCGCCGAACCATACTTTCCCGAAAATGCGCCCCTGCTGCGGAGCGGAAAAATCGGAATTTTTCAACAGATTGTCATTTGCCGGAAGCCGGTCTGCAAATACGAGCGTTCCATAATTTTCGATATCGTGGAAACCTTTAATATAAGGCGACCAGGAGAACAATTCCACTTTGGATTTCAACTGTCGTTCTCTTGCCACATTGAAGGCAAATTTTTCAACGTCCACTTTGCCCAATTCGGCAAAGGAAAGGGTGAAATAAACGATCCAGCTCTTTTCTTTGCGTTCCACCCGGATTTTCGGATTCCCATTCCATTTCAGATCATGGTACTTTTTCGATGCCGTTATATGGGAATCGTACAATTCCCCTTTTGCGGTAACAACAAAATGATAATAATTTTCCCGGTCGCCGGAAGGATTGAAACAGAATTCAACGCAGGAATCCCGCCACAATTCCGGATTATCTCTCCCCGTCTGACGGGTAAGCATTTCCGACATTTTATTTTCTTCACATTCCACACGCAAGTACAGATTTTTGCTGTCCCGGAGGATTTGGAAAGAGGTCCGGACTTCCGATGAATCCGGTTTATAGGGGACCATGAAGGCTTTCGGTGCCGTTTTCCATTGTGCTTCGCCGGGTGTTCCGGCAACAGGCAGAACGGTGTATTTCCAATCCGCAATAGCCGCACGGGTGGAGAAATATTTATCGGCACCGATTTTGATCTGACCGACCAGATATTGCTCAAAATACCGGATCCGTTTGAGTGCGGCTGGATCATTTTTTGCCAACTTCAGTGCTTCGGCGATATTTGCATCGAATTTCCGGAGTTGTTCCGGCGAATAAAGTTGTTCCCAGACTTCATAATCGGTGGGCGCAACACTGTTGAATCCAAGAGGTGTTTCCACGGTTCTGCCGGCGATCTGACCGACCCAGATCTGTTCGATCGTTTCAAAGATTTCGGACATGGGCTTTGCCGCTTTGCCGAACATGAGCGTATAAAATTCATTCAGCAGGGCATCGGCTGAAACGGTATTATCCCATGCCACTTTGGCAAAGGCATAATAGTTGAGAAAACTGAATACCCAATGATCCGTTTCCGCTTCCAGAAATGCACCGCAAAGATCGTTCTGATGACGGCTGAAATAGTTGATGACGGCGCGCGGTGTGGAGGGCGGAACATTAGGCAGTTCCATCCCGCCGTACTTATAAAGCGCAGTCCACGTCCAGGGCTTGACACCGAGTTTTTTATACCAACTTGCAACCCGGTTATCCTGACCGCGGCGCATGGCAGGATTTTTATCTGCCCACGGTCCCCGTGCAGAGACCATCATGAGAATATTATCCGGCAGTTCCCGTTTCGGCGGATTGTTATAATGTGCATAAGCCAAAGCGGTGATATATCCTTTGATCCCGTTCTTTTTCAAACGGTTTGCAATATCAATAGTCAAATCCCAAACCAGATCCGCACGATCAAATTTTTTGCAGTTGGCACAACAGCAGTCTGCAAAATGGTCTTTGGGCATGATGTTGAAGAATCCGGGGCGGACAATACTGCGATCCCATCGGGTCAATCCCCGGGATGCCGCACTTTTTCCGGTCAGCCAGGCTTCCGCATCTTTATAAAGTTCGTTCCGGAAATCCGGATTGCTCATGCAGAGATTGCCGTAAAGACGGCTGCTCTTGTCAAGATAACGGTGTCCCGTCGGTGATATGGCGAAAAAGTCCGGGCGTGTTTTGGCAAAACGTTTCGGATATTCAAGACGTTCCAGACTGTGACACACAGGGACATGGAAACTTTCATAACGCATTTGCAGATTGTGATACCATTGTCCATTTTTCACTTGCACACCGGGGAACCATTTTGCCGGTCTCCCGGCGAGGATCCGCCGTCTGGAAAAATCCGGGCGGTCAAAAATATTGATTTCCGGCAGCACCAGTTCCCGGTGTTTCGGAATGATCGTCCCGATCTCACCCGGGAAATAAAAACGGATGCCCGCAAAACGTTCCAGAAAATCATAGACCCCGAACAATGTTCCGCGATCACCGTCAAACCCCACCGTGCGCGGGAAATGTTTCGGATGATCTTTCCCTGCAATAAAAATACGGTCATTGCCTGCACTCCGGATGATAAAACTTTCGCTCCACATTTTGTCCGGTTCGACCCCCAGTTTCCGCAATTCCGGATTGTCTCCTACATAAATCGCCGTTCTCCCTTTTATTGCAGTCTGCCGGATCGCCACTTTCCCGCCCAGAGAAGCAGAAAGATATTTCTGCAGCTCATCCGCCGCTATTTTAGTAACAGCCGGAGCCTTTTTCGCAACAATGATATCCACACAAACTTTGCCGTTGCGGGACAGCGGAATAATCTTTTCCGTTCCGGTTTTGATGACCCGTTTCGGCGGATCCTGTGCCAGAGCCTTTCTTGCTCCTTCCACATTTCTGCCATACATTTCACTGCCTGTTACCGTCAGTACGGACAACAGGGCACAAACAAACAGACGTTTCATACGTGTCCTTTCTCGTTCTGTTATATAATAATACTGAAAAAAAATCAACTATGTATACCGGACTTACCGGTCTTCCATCAATTTTTTACTGCCGGAGAGTTCGCCAAGCTGTCTGGCAGATACGGTTCCGGAGTAATGCAGAAATTGGGCACGATTGCGATGGCGGAAATGTACCCCGGAATCGGATGCGGCAGTCGTTTTGAATGGCCAGGTGTTGACAGAGAGACCGACATAATTCTTATTCGGCCGTTGTCCATCGCCCATAAGTGCAACCTGAGAGGGCCGTTTGACTTTTGACAGACGGCTCAGCCTGTAAATCCATGGTTCATTCTGCTTATGCGTGATATGATCCACCCGTGATGTACCATAATGATTTTGTCCATAGGAATAAAACGAATCGCCGGGATCTGATTTTAAGCGTACCGTATCCGCAGGACAGCAGACGAGCTTATTTCTAACGTAAGGATTAACCTGATTCGGGTTGTTGGGATTAATGGGAATATTCAGATATTTCGCCAAATCGAACCACAATACCCGGTTTTGAATAAAGCCGGGCATCCAGTCTTTATTGTCGTTGGCATACCCATTGAATCCCAAACTGATCTGTTTGAGATTGCTGACGCAGGAAATTCCTTTGGCACTGTCCCTGGCTTTGCCCAATGCCGGCAGCAGCATACCCGCCAAAACAGCAATAATGGCGATCACGACCAGCAATTCGATCAAGGTGAAATGTGCCGGTGAAGGAAGGGAACCCTTTTTGAAAAAAGGTTCTCCCATCCTTCCCCGAACCCCATCCAACCTTGCCAAAAACTTCTGGCGGATTGCAGCTTTTGCATTCGCAAAAACAGCAATCACACTTTTGTTATTTTTGAAAATATGCAATGTGGAAATACATATTTGACAAGTTTTATTCAACGGCAGTTCGATCAAGGTGAAATGTTTCCGGCATGACGACATACATTTTGTACTTCGGTTCATCTTTCTTTTCCTCCTGAGATAATATTATTTACATTTCAGTTGCCCGGCATACGGAAATTTTCGATCTGCGGGACAAGATTTTCACAATTTTCCAGAAACCACACCGCTCTTTCATTCTGACGGAACGCAAACTGCGGATCAACAGGGCGGTTTGGCAGTTTTAACTGATATCCTGTCTCCAGAATCAGCAGAATATCGTGATCGATCATCCGGATATGTTTCATTAATTCCCGCCAGTCATGAATCCCCTGTCCGGGCATCCAATGGGTCTCATCCACGCCATCATAATCACAAATATGGAACGAACGGATGCGGGATGCAAGACGGTCGATCATCCCCGGCAGTTCTATGTATTTATCCATGATATGATTCACATCCAGACAGATCCCCACATCCTCCGCATCAAAACGGGTGAGGAACTGCTGCAATTCCGCTTCCGAATTGCCGAGACATTGACGGGGCAGATATTCCACATTGATCACAAATCCCAAGTCCCGGGCAGTCGGGATCAATTCTTCGATCGTTTTACATGTCTGATCCAGCCGGTGCGGATGTTCCTCCTGCGGGATCCCGCCATAACTGGCATGAAGCGTCACCATGGGAGCCATCAAATCGGCATTTTCCCGGATCAGCCGGATCAGACGTGCGGAGACATCACGGCGTACCGTTTCATCCGCAACGGATGGATCCCAATATAAATCGCCGTTATAAGGCAAATGAACACTGGCGGTATGCAAGACACCTTCTTTGATCAAATCCCGGGTGCGCTGAACGGAAGAACGTGATTCTTCATCCTCATTGGCACAAAGCACAATATGAGTTTCGTAATTACGGAATTTGGATTTCCGTATCGCAGAGGCAACGGCTTCCGTAACATACAGCCCGAACGCTCCCGTAGACAATGCATAAGAAATCATATTTTATTTGCCCTTTCATTCAAAATAATTTATATTGTTTCACCAAACACAAATTCCATGGGGATCTCATGTACCCGGTACCGGACATCGCCGGAAATCAATAAATCAGCGGCAACCTTCCCCAATTCTTCCGGATGTACCGCAATACTGCTTAATTTCGGCAATGGATCCTCCATAAACTTATGTCCGTAAAAACCGGTCACACCGATTTGTTCCGGCACGTTCAGATTCAATTTCTGAAGCATCGTAATAATCAACTGCGCGATATAATCCGATGCCGTCAATATGGCAATGCGTTTCCCCGGAAATTTCCCTATGGCATCCTGTAAGATCACTTGCATTTGTGCAAACGAATTTTTGAAAAAATCAACAAGATTCAAGACGTTTTCCTGCTCCTGCAATTGCTGATAAAATTGATGCAGTTGTGTCCCTTCATAGCGCAGCGGGTGAACATCTTCACAACAGAGAAAAGCATTGTATCCCATCCGTTTCAATGTGCTGAGCATTGTATAACATGCCGGGAACGGATTGATCACAACGGAATGAACATCCGGCAGTTTGCTTGCCCGTCCGATCACCACGACCGGTAAGCCTGTCTGACGGCGGATTTCCGCCAGGATTTCATCCGGAATAAAATAATCGGCAATAAAACCGATATTCTGTTTCGGGATCATCAACGCTTCATCCAGCGTCGATGAAAAATCATTCTGAAGTAAACTGATCGTTCTTGCCGTATTGGCTGTAAAATGAACGCCGATGGATGAAAGGGCGGCTTCCCCGGTGATCCCGGCAATAATACTGTTCCCGTAAAATTCCGGCGTATCTGTGGACAGCGGACGGAACAGCAATGTCAGAAAATGGTATTGCGCCTGTGCATTTTCCATTTTCCGGGATACAATATAATTTTTCCCCGGTTTGTGCAGAAGAATACCCCGCGCAGCAAGAAATTTCAGAGCATAATTTGCCGTGATCTGACTGACATGATACATTTTACTCAGATCACGGGAGGACGGAACATTCATTCCCGGCAACAGAATCTCTTTCTTGATATCTGCCAATATCTTTTCTGCAATCAAACGATATTGAAATTTTGCCATTACTCCTGTCCTCTGCGTAATAACATAATCTTACTTCTTCCTTTCCTGAAGAAGTTTTTCCACAATCCGGATACGCCCCTGTTTCGCTTCCAGCCAATCCCCGGTACGGGAGGTCAAAACAGCACCGTAAAAACCTGTCCCCGGATCCGCAAAAATACTCTGTCCCGTCCAACCCGTATGGAAAATCGTTTTCTCAGAAAGTCCCGCCGGGCGTGCGGAAGGTGTCATATCCCAACCGAAAGAACGGATCGTTCCGTTATAATGAAATTCCTCTTTCCCGATCAGATCGTAATACGCCGCCGGAAAGACATTCCGTTCCACAATATCACGGAGAAAAAGAAGCATATCCCCGGCTGTGGAAAATACAGATCCGCTGCCCAGCGGAATACCCGCAAGATAACATACGGTGTCGTTATGTTCGCCGCAGGGACGGGTCGGTTCATGATGCTGTACTTCATTTTCCCCGGCACCCGGTGCATTCCAAGTCGTATGCACCATCCCCAGAGGTTCCCATAACATCTGACGCGCAAGCGTATCCAGATCCAGTCCGGTCACTTTATTGAGGATCTTTCCCAATAAAATGTAATTCGCGCAGGAATAGATAAAAGTGGTTCGGCGGGGATTTGCCGGAAGCATCGCATAAAGTTGACGCATGAATTCACCATGATCCGCCTGGGTATAAGGTTTACTGTTGTCAAAACCGCTGGCATGAGCCCCGAGATCGCGCACAGTAACATTGCAATCTTTTCCAAGTTTATGATCCGGAAGATATTTTGTAAACGGTGCATCAAGGTCGATTTCCCCTTTCAGAGAAAGCAATGCAACACATGCCGCTGTAAACACTTTCCCCGTGGATGCAATATCAAAACGCGATTCCGCAGACATGGGAATGGTCCCCGCTTGAATACCACCCGTAATGGGAGTTTCATTCAAACTGGTGCGTACCACTGCCCCCTGGATCAATCCGGCAGAAATCTGGCTTTGAATTTCAGTTAAAACATCGTGATGGTCCATCATCATCATTCCTTTCTTGGGGTTAATATAAAATTTGCAGATATGATTTTCAATATTTCTCTTTTGAAAAGTCTTTTTTTTACCTTTTCAAAAAGTATTTCACTTTTTATGATACTATGTCACCTGACATATATTTTGTGCTGGATCCTTAAAAACGGCTAAAATGGGAGAAAAACAAAAAATGCAAAACATTTTCAGTGGAGTATACTATATAACCTCACCGAATGTTTTACAAATAAAAATAATAAAAATTCCGCAACAAACAAAAAAAAATCGGTTCTTCGACGGTTTGTACCACAATTATGCTCAAAAATATATAATAAACAAATACAGAATGTAGAATCGACCTGTTTTACACGTAAAATAAGTATAAACCTTAACGTCCAGACAAACTTGGATTTACCGATAGACAAGCCCCGATGGGGCGGCAAGAGTCAGA
>JAFVSW010000331.1 GCA_017503545.1 Lentisphaeria bacterium
GCCGCGATCCGTCTTCGCACAAGGCTACGACGGGACAAGGGGGTCTGGGGAATTTCTTCCCCAGAGTGGCACTCGTGGAGCAAATTTCATCACGGAGGTATTGATCTTACGGAATATCATCAATCCAGCGGAAATTCTGAAAAATATTTTTCAACTCTTCATAAATATTATCCATAGTTTCCTCCGTTATATTACTCTGACAGTCCATTTTTCTGAGCGACAAGCATATTGCCGAAAAAATCAGCAATGATCTTTCCGGATTTTTTATAATGGCAGCAGCTGTTACCAGACAATCTTTTTCAACGCATGTGCCGGAATAACAATCTTTCTGGTTTGCGCCAAATCTATACTAATTTCTTCGCCGTTGTTATAAAGATAAATTTCACTTTGACCTTCTTCATTAAAACGCATTTCCAATATAGAGATTTGTTTCCATGGGATTTCCAATTGAAAAGCACTGTCAACTTTTTCTCCGGAAGCCTCATGTGCTGTAATTTCCCGGGTTTCCCCGTTCAATAATCTTGCTTCGGCATAATGCGGCAATTCAGCTAATGGAACATTGTCATATTCAGCGATCCATAAACGTCTTTCAGATACTCCCATATCCATTCGTCCACTCTCGTCACAGGTGGTGAACGGAGCATGATCGGCATAGTAAACCGGACGATTCAAAGTCAAACGCATGCGGTTGCCGCTGTAATCGCATGAGTGAAGATCAGGAGCGAAAAATGCGGCGATTTTCTCCCCGCTTTTTACTGCACACCAGTCGATCATGGAATATTCATCACAATCCGGCAATTTTTCTACGATCTTTCCGTCAAGCCATTCGCAAGCTTCCCAATTGTAAGCTTCTTTTCCCATACGGCAAACAGCTGCCGCCGATGAACCTGTGAAAAATTCAGGACGTGAAAGAGCATGATCCCAAGCCAGTTTCAAACAGCAATTGGCCTCCAGCCAATCCAGACGGATTTTCACCCCGATTTCGGAAATACCCGCGTAATCATACAAGTCTATACGCAATTCGGAGTTTCCGTAACGGTAAACCGCCCGGAGAATACTGCACACCGGACCGTCTGCATATTCGCGGACTCCAATTAGTTCCATCTTGCCAAGTCTGGCATCGAAACGGGTTAAGCCGAATCCCCAGGTGCGGGAATCATCAAAAAACACTTCCAGTGAAAGTTTTTTCAATAATTTCCCTGTACGTTGAAATCCCACATTGGGAAATACTCTCTCTGATACCACATAGGCAAAGTGTTTTTCCCCCATTGGCGGCAAATCGACAACTGCCGTAAGTCTGCCCCAGACCACTCCACATGGCCCGTAACCGGTCGTCGCGGGAAGGATTTGCAATGGGAGCTCATTACCTGAATCATCACGCAAGGCATTGAAATTCGCTCCATTACGGTTCGGATCTCCGAAGCCTTCAAGACAAACGATATTCTTATTGGCAAACGGATGGGGATTCCAGCAGTAGATGCCCCCTTCTTTCATATAAATCGTGTCCAGTTGTGCAGTACGGCGGAAAAGCTGACGGTCAATGAGGCTGACCGCTCTGTTTTCCACACTGCCGATACCGGGAAAAATATCTTTTTCAAAAGCATCACGGATACTTGTTCCCGGCAGAATATCATGGAAATGATGAAAACATAATTCCTGCCATGATTCAGATAACTCATCCGCTTTTACGCCAAGCCTTTCCGCTGTGAGCAATTTACCGGCGGCTCGGGCTATTTTACGTTTTACTTCGTGGCAGTTGGAGTAACAACCACGGAAAACCGGACCTAATTCACCGGAAAAATTTTCCAGCGGCAGATCTTTGACTGCCTGAAAATATTCACCCAATGTTGAAAAAACTATGTCGTACTCCTTTTGCATTTCTCTTATGAAAGCCAATTCTTTCCGGGAAATGCCGCCGCCGTGATCGCCCATGCCGAAAAACATCGCCTGATGTTCCAGAGGTGAATTTAAATGCTGGAAAAATGCAGTTTTCAGGAAATCCATTCCAGCACCAGTCCCGTAAGAGTTCAGAATATGCAACGCCGTTACTGATGAACCGTCATCTGCCTGCCAATTGAATATTCCCGGTTCATTTCCGCCACGCATATAAACGTATTGGGTGAATCCTGACGCTTGGAGGATTTTCGGCAATCCGGCGGCGTGTCCGAATGAATCAACGCAATAGCCGATTTTTACATCGACCCCGAAGCGGTCATAAATATATTTTTTACCGCTCAATGCCTGATGGATAAGGGTTTGCGGACGGCTCAAAATTACATCGGATTGAACTTCCCAGCCGCCGACGATCTCCCAGCGTTTTTTCTTGACCAATGCTGCAATTCGCTTGAAAAGAGCCAGATCAATTTCTTCAATAAAGCGGTACAATGCCGTCGAGGAACAGGTGAATTTCAAATCCGGATTTTCATCCATGATCCGTATTACCGAATGCATGGTATTGAGCCACGCACTTTTGCCAGAACTGCGGTTCCAAAGCCATATCGGATCAAGGTGTGAATTGCAGATAATATAAAGTTTCTTTTTCATGACTCTATTTTGCGAAAGTTAATTTGATACCGCAGTGATCATTTTTGCGGTCGATCAAGGTATGCAATCGTACATTTGTTTCATTATTGCTGCACAATTATTACTTAAAGCAGCAACATCTGCTCCGCAATTCACCAAGTCAAAACCTTCCTGATAACACTCTTTCAGACCCGGCAATGAAACTGTACCGGCAAATTTGCCGTATTTGTGGGCTGTTTCCACAACCAATTTCCGTACTCTGTGAATTTCCGGATGGTCAAATTCCGCAGGATGACCGATTGCCTGACTGAAATCCCCGGGACCAAAAAAGATCATGTCAATCCCGTCAAGCTGACAAATTTTATCCAAATCTTTCAAAGGTTCCGGGTCTTCGATTTGTACAATGACCAAACGGTTTTCATTCATGAATTTTATATATTCTTTGAAATCAAGTTGGCAATACATCCCATCGGCATTGCCACCATCGACCGGACGCAATCCGGTCGGATAAAAACGCACCGTATGAACGATTTCTTTTGCTTCTTCCAAGCTCATAAGGTGCGGGATCATGATCCCGGAAGCGTCGGCTTCCAATGGACGGATATAATCACTGTAACACCCTTTTGCAACTCTTACAATGCAATCGCAGTCGTACGCTTTGGCAGCAAGGATCTGGGAACACATGGTGCTTTGATTGGTTGGAACATGCTCTTGACATATCCAAATCCCGTCAAAGCCGCTCATTGCGGCAATCTCGGCGGTTCTGGGACAGCTTAAATTAAGTTTGTAAGTAATGACTTTTTTACCGGAACGCATTTTATCCAGCAAACGGCTTTTACGGGGCATAATCATTTTTCAGGCTTTCATTTAATTTATCTGGATAATTTTTCTTTCAGCGAAATGATTTCACGGGCAATGGAGTTCCGGAAAGAATCATATTGTTCAAAGGTCCATCCAGTGGGCGTACGGAGACGACCAGCGGCATACCTTTTGCCATCAGTGCCCTGAAATACTTTTTCAAATTCACTATCAATATATACGGATTTTTTCATAAACAGCTTTTCATTGAAACTGCTGGTGATCCCGGTAAGAACTGCTTCTGCAGATGCAGTTGAGATTCCCCGGGAACGGGCTTCTTCAATCAATTTTTCTAAAGTCAGCACATATCGCAGGTCATCAATTCCTTCACGCATTGATTCCAGATTGATACTGAATCCACCTTTGCGGGAACCACGCGGAGGAAATTCATATGCACTCTCATTATGATTGCCGTCAAGATCGGTATACGGGTTGCCCATAATGTAATTATATGACCACATCAAGTGTCCAAAGAATCCTTTACCCACTGTGCGGAAAAACCATCCAGTGAGAAATCTCATGCTTTCAGGTTGGGTATAAAACAACCCATTACTTGAATTATATGCAATAATTCTTTTGTTTCTGCAAACAGCAGTCTCGGCAATTTCTCTACAGGAATCCACATACCAGAAATTTTTGGTATTGTAGCGGATAATAAAAATATCATTCAAATCCGCTATTTCATTCAATTGTTTCTGGTATGGACGACTGGTTTTGTACCACAGGTGATCGTTGGCAATCGTAACTCCCAATGCTTTTTGGCGCTTGATCTGCCACATAAATTTGGGCAATTCACTCGGTTGGGAAAGAACTTCATCATAACTGCTGAATGCCATCGGCGGGAAATCGTGTGCCTTCGCATAATCAAGAAGTTCTTTCATTACCCGATCATGAACCTCCTGCCATTGACTGCGTGGCAGTTTAATAATCGCATTCATAAGTTCTGATCCAGAAATATGAATGACTCCATTCATCTTATTGCGTTTGAATTCCCTTGCCACAACTGGTAAAAGAGATTGTTCAAAGTCAATTTTAAGATCTTTTGTGCCATTGCCAGAGAATTTCAGGACATCCCCCCAGGCCCCGATGGAATTCATCCCGTGTGCGGCTTGTGCGGCAATCATCCTTGCGGTATCTTCTGCCGTATAGAAGTAGGTCCAGAAACCGAGATCATATCCTTCTGCAGTAAGTAGATCAAAATCGTCAACAGTAATTTCCAAAGGTATTTTCATCTCGTTGGTACCATCGGATATTTTCAATGTGTAACGATATACTCCAGGAATGTTTCCGCTGTGTGCGGTTATCCAAAATTGGCGGGACGTTGCTGCATCAATTTTCATCGTATCGGTCATTTCCAGATAATCGGGGAGCCGCATAAATTCCGACGCATTCACATGATTGGTAGTACGTCGGGCTATAATCTCTGGAACCGTGATTGCCAATGAGGGAGCATTTTTTGACGCAGATTCAACAGTCATGGTAAGGTCAGCAATGGAGCGAATCGCCCGTATCCCGATAGTAAATGGCTCAAACTCATTTTTCGCCATACGGATTTTAACAAATGGTTTCACAACCTCTTTATCCGGAATAGTATTTGGGAAACACATATCCATCCAATGCCAATTAAAACAATACCAGCCGCGTTTCCTTGCTGCGGGGGAAATAACTGGAAACTTTTTGTTATCAACATAGAAACGTTCAACAAAATATCCGCGGCGAATATCTTCTGCGATCTTTTTTTCTGCTTCTTTATCGATCAATTCCCAAGAGAGCCTGGGCTGATTTTTTACAGCAAATGCCAGAGGACTCGGTAAAACTTCAACAGAACGGCGTTTTTCAGACGGAATGAATTTCAAATAACCGAAATAGAAATATCCACCAGTAGCAAGCCTGATATCACGTCCAGTCATATCCACACCGTAATCCAAAGGTACTTCGACATTGAAGTGCCGGGGGGAACTTGATGCGGTTCTTACGGTGTAATATTTGTTTTCTGTGTCGCCGAAACGCACCTGAATAACTCCGGGATCACCAACTGCACGCACTCCGGCATAAATATCATATTTGCCTTTCAACTGCGGGTCGTAAACAAACTCCTCACCGGGGATATCTGATGGAGGGTGCAGAACTGTTGTTGTTTGATGCATGAATCCGGCATCGGTACGGACCCTCCAGCGTATCGGGTGTCCGACATTGCTGCCTTCCATGATGGGAGCGGGAGAAAATTTGGTAAAATCACGAACGATCACCGTACCCGCCGGGTCTTCAGGTTCAGCATCCGCAGTAACGGATGATATCGAGGTATTCTGCAAGGCTCCGGATAATGCAGAAATTTTCATGCGGTATAAATTACCTGTAAAAGGATAGTCGCGGGATGAACCGATATAAAGCGGCTGATTCAAAACCTGTAAAGTTCCGGAAACCGGATATTCAGCAACAATTTTTTTGTCAAGTTTGATGATGACACGATCGCCGGAATATTCAACAGCAAGATCGTAATCCCGACTGGATTGAAGTTTCAGCGGTAAAATTTTGTAAGCCGGTTTGAGCCCGCGTAAATAAACCAATAATTCGCCGTTACGGCCGACCATAACAGTATAACCGTTTTGGAAATTGTCTCCTTTTGTCAAAATGGATGCAAAATTTTTATCACTGATTTTGTCAAAATTGCAGGAAAAGCGGCTTTCAATTTTAAGACCGGTCAATCCGGCATGTTCCGCCCGGTGCGGCAGCTGCCAGCCTCCATTCTGTAGATGCAGGAACCAGCCGCGATCATCTTCCCTTGCCCACACAGTTGCATCCGGATCGGTAATTTTTCCATTGATCGACAGATTGCCATAATCTTTTACCGTTGCGAAACCACGACCGTCGTTACAGCGATAATCGTGAATAACAAACTCTCCGGCAGGTAATTTTGCCGGATCGTAACTGAAAAGTTTTACTGAAAAGATTTTCCCGGTAAGAGCATAGCGGCGACCATCTATTGCACCGAAATAAAGAGGTTCGGCCGTGGCGGCAAGCTTGCCGGATACTGAATAAAAGGCTTTCAAAGCACCATTTACATATATTCTCACTTTGCCTTCACCGACGGCAACAATAACTTTTGTTCTTTTGCCGGAAACGAGTCCGACATCAGATATTTTGTATGCCGGAGCCATTCCTTTGAGATTCAGCAGCAACCCTCCGTCTCGTTGTGCCATAATACAATATGCCCGGTCAAAATCTTTGCCTTTGGTTACCAGATTGGCAAAATTGGTTCTTTTGCCGATCACCTTCTGATCATAAAGGAAATCTATTTCCGCAATAAATCCTTCCTGAAAATTCAATTTATCACTGTGAGGTACTTCCACCGCCTGATACGGCTTGAATGAACCGGTATAGTTTTTTTGAGCAGGGATTCGTTGCCCATCTGGAATTCCGGGAACAAGACTTTTTACAACACC
>JAFVSW010000332.1 GCA_017503545.1 Lentisphaeria bacterium
AAATATCATCTAAATTCCATAATTCAGAATGAAAAGCTCCATTATTTTTTGCATTGAATCCTAATTTGAATATTAAATATAAATCTTGGTAACGCTCTGCCGGATAATCTACATCGTTTATACAACGCTCTGTACGTTTATACCCGTCATTTCTGAAATCAATAAATTTTACAATATCATAGTCAAAGTTATGAGGAGTTCCTGCCTCAAAAATATATATACTTGTCTGAACGATTGCATTAGGATTGAATAAATCTGCTGGCATTTTGATACTGGCAATCATTTTGTGTTTTTTCAAAATACTCTGTGTCGTTGAAATAGCCTTACCCGCTCCGGCTGAATCTTGCACAATAATGGCGGCTTTACCGCCTTTGGTCATTCGGTCAAGTCCGAATTCAAAAAAAGGCAATCCGCAGTCATTATAAGAAAAAGGAGGGTTTAACAAAAGACAATCTGCTTTGAAATCTTCATAAATATCAGGAAGTGTCTTAAACGTATCTGCCTTTTTTATCAATGTGCTTCCATCGCCTCGCAAAATCATATTTGCGGCAGCCAAAGTATACATCTTGGCATCAACTTCAACCCCTAATAATTGTGACTGTTTGATTTTTGCAATAACATTATTTGCTTTCTCCGTTCCTTTTCCAAAACTATTATTGGCATCTGAAATCATTAAATCCATTGCTGCAACAAGAAACGCTGCCGAACCTGTTGCCAAGTCCATTACCCTTGAATTTTTATTAATATCAAGTATTTTTGCCATAACAGTAGTGATATACGGAGGAGTCAATACTTTACCTAATGAAGCACCATCACTTAACGCATATTTCAAAAAAGTTGAATACATTTCTGCCATTATATCAAGCGCACCATTTGACATATCTATGACCTTATAAACATATTCATATAAATAAATAAAAACCTGTTTTGTTATAGATGAAGGTTTGTCAAGTAACTTCGCAACAATATCATCATTTTCTGTAATCGCATCCCGCGCGGAATCAAGAGAGATTGACATTTTGAAAGAATCAATCATTATACTTTTTTTATCGTCAGTAATGTTTTTTTGGTCTAAATAATCTTCAAGATGTTTTACGATTATGACACTATCTCTTTTTTGTTCAGTCTGTATCCCCTTCAAATCCTCTGGCGTTAGACCTGAATCTAAAACTTTACCATCATCTGTGTATATATCCTGCATTGCCAACAACATGCCTGAGACATATACAACTCTTTGGTCTACGCTAATGTTGTGATTATTCATTAGTGTATTCAATTTTTTGGCATGTTTTAATATTTCTTCTCTTGTTTTAATCAAAATTCTATGACGCTCTTCCGCTGTTACTGTGGCATCTTGATAAAAGGCGTCAAAACTTTTTTCATTTTGCACAAAATCAAGAGTTGTATAGTTTAACATTTCTTTTGGGGGGACTGTTGGAGAAAAAACGTAATAAACTGATATTTTTACATTTTCTATATTATCACCAGAAACGCCAATAGCAATGACTTCTTCATATTTTTTTGAAGCAATCATATTCTGGGCATAATAAATAGCTCCATTAACTGCATAGGCTTGAACAGCCTTTCCATCCATCCGAATTCCGGATTTATTACTTGCTATATGAAATTTTAACCCCAACTTGTCTTCAATAATAATCGGAATTTTATATTTTTCCATGTGAAAGTCAAGTATTCCAAAATTGTGTTTCCCCTCTGTTTTTGCAGAGCCTTTCAAGGCTTCTTTCATATAATCAGACATACCGGATTGTTCATTAAAATCGACTAACTTTTGTAATCCAAGTGAAACCAATTTGGATTTTACATAATCATCGACATCTGATTCCAACTTAAACATTACATGCGTTATATTTTTTTTCATTTGTCTCTACCTCTTCAAACAAATTCTTTGCTGTGTCGTGAAAATCATTTCACGCATCAATCTACCATGAATCTGAATCTAATATAGTTTATTTTGGTAAATTTTCAAATCGAAAAATCGAAAAATCTCCCGTTATCTACCCTCTTTGGGAATAGAGCGTTTTCAAAAAAGATCTTATGGTGTTGCTGCAAAACCTTTTGCAACAACACCTTTTTGCTTACAAACAGCAGTATATGTTTTTCTGTTACGGACTTGATATTTTAAAATCCGGTGATAGAGTACAACAGAGTTTCAATCAAAAAAAGGAGGGGTTGTATGATGAAACATGCTGTTAATTTTTTTTGTCTTATTTCCACATTTTTGCTGGGCGGCTGCCGTTCTGCGGCATCCACTTCCGGAATCCCGGCAGTCCAAGATTTCCATGCGTCAAAGTATATGGGACGATGGTATGAAATCGCAAGACTGCCCAATTCATTTGAAAAAGATCTGCATTGTGTAACAGCAGATTATACGCTTATGCCGTCGGGTCAAATACGGGTACGCAATTGCGGCGTTAAAAGGAATAAAACGCAATGTATCAACGGAATAGCAAAGTTCCGTTCTTCTGCGGATACGGGGGAATTGCTCGTCTCCTTTTTCCGACCGTTTTATGGTGCATACCGGGTAATTTATGTAAATGAGGATTATACGCGTGCGATCGTGACAGGGGATCGCAAAAATTATTTCTGGATTTTATCGCGGACGCCTCAACTGCCGGAAGAGGAACTGAAGGAGATGCTTATTTTTGCGAAAAAACATGATTTTGAAGTGGAGAAACTGATTTATCCGCAGCCGGTAAAAATTACAGAAAAAGAGAAATAAAAAATCCATACCGCAGGAAAAGAACAGTAAGAAATTCGCGGATGGATGAAAAACCGTGAATTTCTTACTTTTTTTTATATTTATAATTTGCAATTTGAAAGAGTTGGTGTTATCTTACAGCAGAGACAGAACAAATGTGGTAAAAAAATGTTGATTAAAACAAAATTGAGCAAACAAGTATGCAGAAGCAGGAAATGGATGCTTTCCCTGAATTCTATTCCGGCGGGGACGTGAATTGTTCCGCAGGAAACGTTGTTTCTACCCCGGCGCAAGCAGCCGGAATGCGCATTTTATATTTTCATAAACATCACTTTTTCAATCATATAATGTAAGGAGACAGTCACTATGGCTAAAATTCGTACTGTACTTGGTTTCGATATGGAAACCGATATCGGCAGCTGGACAAGTTTTTATGATGGATTCAAGATCGGTACACCCCGTATTCTTGAAATTCTGAAACGCCGCGGCATTTCTGCTACTTTCTATTTCACCGCAGATGCAGCAGAACACAATCCGGAATGGGTAAAAGCAGTCCGTGATGCCGGTCACGAAATCGGTTGTCACACGCTGTTCCATGAAACAATCGGCGATCCGCTGTTTGAAATCCCGGGCATGATTCCCATTCTTCCGGAAGAAGTGGAACACCGTATTGAACTGGCAACAGAACGTGTCGCAAAAATCGCAGGTGTGAGACCCACAAGCTGGCGCTGTCCGCGTCTCTGGGGCTCCACGGTTGTTTGTAACACACTGGAACGCCTCGGTTACAAATCCGACGCCTCTTATCCGATGTATTTCTACCGTGAACGCCTGACACCGTATCATCCGTCCAAAGATGATTGGACCAAAGAAGGCGATATGAAGTTGATCGAACTGCCGAACTTTGCCGACTTGTCTATGGAATCCAAGGACCAGTATGGCCGTGATATGGACCAGTGGCCGTTGTGGCGTACGGAAAATGCAGAAGCCGTCATGAAACACATTGAAGGTTATTGCAAATATTGTGCAGAAAAGAACGTGGAACCGTTCCTCTGCTTCTACATGCACCCGTGGGAATTCGCCAAGATGCCGGAAGGTTTGATCCACTCCGGCGAAGGCGCAGTGCTGCCTGATCCGTTCATCATCAAGAACTGCGGCGATTACTCTGCCGAACAGTTTGAACGTCTTGTGATCATGCTTCAGGAAGCCGGTGCTGAATTCTATCAGGCAAGCCAGGTTGATATGGACTAATCACCATTTTTTCACACATAACAAACATAAGGAAGAAAAAAGATGAAAATTCCGAAACAAGAGTATTTCGACCGCATCGCGAAATTCCAGGCTAACATGAAAAAAGCCGGTCTTGATGCATGTCTCGTCCATGGTACCGAATCCGACTTCGCCAACGTCCGGTATCTCTCCGAATATTGGCCGACCTTTGAACAGGCTGGCGTATTCGTCCCCGCTACCGGCGATGCGATCCTACTCATCGGTCCTGAATCCGAAAAATATGCCCGCGGCCGCAGCGTGCTGGATAATGTTCACCTGATGCTGAACTATCGTGAAAGTGCAGAACCGGATTATCCGGGTATCCCGCTTTCCACCTTTGATGTTGTTGCAAAACAGGCAATGGGCAAAAAGAAACTGAAAAAACTCGGTCTTGTCGGTACAGCAGTCATGACAAAACCGACTCTCGATGCACTTGCAGCACAGCTCCCCGGTGTGGAACTGGTCAAAGCTGACGATGTATTCAAAGAACTCCGCTGGATCAAGAGCGAAAACGAACTCGCATGCCATCGTAAAGCATTCAAGGTTGCAGAAAAAGCAATTGCCGCTATGTTGAACGAAATGAAACCCGGTATGACTGAATTCCAGGCTATCGGTATTGCACAGCGCGAAATCTACGCAAACGGCGGTGAATACGAAGGTCACAGCTTGTACTGCTTCGGCGGCGATCGTACCAGCAACGGTATCAGCCGTCCGACTGATGCAAAACTGAAAAAGAACGAAATCATTCAGTTGAACATCGGCGCCCGCGTTGGCGGTTACAGCTCCTCCATCGGTATCCCGGTCTACTTCGGTAAACTCCCGAAAGCTCAGATGGCTCTTGTGGAATTCGGTCTCCGCGCTCACAAGTACACATTTGAACTGATGAAGGCTGGTGTGGAAGCCGGCAGCGTTGCTCAGAAATATTATAACTGGGGTTGCGATGAAGGTTGGAAAGATTACATGCTCTACGGTCCGGTTCACGGTCTCGGTATCATGGAAACAGAATCTCCCTGGATCGAAACAACATCCAAATACAAACTGAAAGAAAATATGACTTACCAGATCGATACCTTCTTCACCGGTAACGGTTATGGTCTCCGTTGGGAACGCGGCGGCGTCGTCACAAAAGACGGCTTCGAACTCTTCACCAAGAAGTTCATGTCTTTGAGCGATTGCAAACTCGACTGATTTTGTAATCTGACTTAATCAAAAACGGCTGTTGCAAAACCTTGAACAAGGTTCGCAACAGCCGTTTTTTTTACAAGAGGCAATTTCAAACAGTTGTTTCCGGGGTCAGCATCCGGGATACTTATCCCACCAGTTTGAAGTCACATGGCCATCGGGCCTGTTTTCGACCAACAAATGCACATCATCTGCGATCTGACTGACGATCCGGTATTCCCGCAATTTGCTCCGCCAATTTTCGGGGATGGCATTTTCCCCGTTTATCGCCCCGAGAATGTTTCCGGTAATGGATCCGGTGGAATCGCTGTCGCCGGTGATATTGACGGCTTGCAGCACACCGGCTTTGAAATCCCATGGATGCTGTAATGCACAATAAATACCAATGGCAAGGGCTTCTTCCGCCACCCATCCTTCTCCCAATTCTGTAATATCGGCAGCCGTTCTTGCTTTGCGGATGGCAGCCAGAGTTTCTGCGGCATCGGCAAACTGTTCCAAATGCTTTTCCGTCCGGTCAAGACTTTCCTGCAATGTTTTACCGGCATGTAAATAAGCAATCAACATGGCAAACGCACCGCCCGCCGTGATCCCGGTGGGATGTCCGTGGGTGATGGCAGAACATTCACAACCGAATTCGTATGCCTTTTCCGGGTCCAGAGAGAGCCCGATCGGTGCGACCCGCATCACGGTTCCACATCCTTTGCTGTTATTGTCAGCCGGCTTTGCGGTTTTACTTTCTCTCAACGCATTGATACAGGTCATTCCCGGGGCACGCCATTGATACAGACATTTTTCATTGATAAGCCATCCGCTGTTCACAAAATCAGGCATGCTGCCGACAGAGATTCCTTGTGTTTTAAGCCAGCGGAGATAGGCAAAACGCACCACAGTCTGCGGACCGCAGAGACCTTTTTCCTGATACCGTACATACGCCCGGAGAATACCTTCCGCTGTAAAAAGAGTCATTTGCGTATCATCGGTGATGGATCCGGTTCCATCCGCAAATTCCACATAATCCGTCACGCCGTTTTTTCCGTATTTCTGCAGGATTTGAGCTTTTGTCATAAATTCGACCGGAGCCCCAAGCGCATCTCCGGCGGCACCGCCCAGAAGACAGCCGCGGGTGATATCCTTCTGCGCATTACGGCGTAAAGCCCCGTCCAAATCTTTCCATGCATCCAAAGCGTTTTGAACAACGGTATCTTCTTCCGGCAGGAATTCATCCGCAGCATTGTGCAAACAATCGGCTTCATGCAGATATTGGAACGCGTACAGATCCCCTTTGAGAGCGCGGAAATCTTTTGCGTTACAAATCCGGTCTGCCATTTTGACAAGGAAGGCATCCCGGTTGCTGCTGCCGGCAATTACCATGAGATAACGGCGTTTCTCCATGTCTTCGCGATGCGTCAGTAATTTAATTGTATCCAACACATATTGACTGGATACGGCAAGGATTTCTGCGTCGGAAACACCGGTATCTTCCAGCAAATCATGCCCCCAGGCGATTTGGATTGCGGGGGAATGAGAAGATTCACCCCAGGCAAGCAGCGTTTCCGCCACGGCTTGCGGGTGTACGATATAAGGGAGTTTTTCTTTTCCTTTCCGGAATTGTCCGGCATGATACTTTTCTGCAAGATGTTTCATAGGTATACCTCCTGTTGTTTTGTTATACAGCATAATATAGCAGAGGGTACAGGACATCTAATGTCCAGGATACTTCAATCTTCCATATAATCCAGGATTTTATTGGCGATCCGGCGTAAAAACAGTTTCAGATCTGCGGGTTCATGCACCTTTGCATTTCCGCAAGTGGTCAATACCAATTGAGCGGCATCATATTCTGTGAGATTATGCAAATGTATCACGACAGAATTTTCTTTTTTCATCTGAATTGCGCCCGGGGTATTTTCATAACGTTCGAACATGACTTTATCAAAAGGATGGAAAAATTCCACAATCACATCGGGCAAAGTTTCAAAATCAAACAGTCCGGCTTTTTTGATATTCTCCAGAATTCCGGGGGCAGTATCAAACCGGGTCAGAAGCATTTTTGCATTTTTGATACGGTGCAAAGCAAGAACCTGGATCAAAGGTTCATCAAGGTATTCTCCATTGTTCCGGACGACCTGCCCTTTCAGATACCAGCACCCGCCGTTCCATGCAAAGACATGAGGTTCAAACATTTTTTCCGAACTGTTATTTTTTGCAGAATTATATTCCAACAGGAGTAATTTACGCTGTTCCCAGGCATTATAACAAGTAAGAAAGATATCGGGATCGACTTTCGGGAGATGTTCCGGACAGAGGACCTGAAAAGATTCCAGTTCTGCAAATTCCGACATACCATTTTCATTTTTCATCAGCAACGCACTGACCGCCTTGTTCATTTCGTTACGCATCGGTTCGGGAAGGATCCCGGAAGCGACCCGTTCTCCCAGCAAAGCGGCTTTCATTTCAAAAGGTTCCACCATCAGATCTTCATTATACCAATCGGTATTGATAAGATAAAATCCTTTGCGGGATTTATCGTATTGAATGGGTGCGCCGTATTCGTCGCGGAGGTCGGCAATATCCCGTTGAAATGTTTTATTGGAAAGATTGTATACGCCTGCGATATCCTGATTTTTCATTTCTTTCATAAAAGAGGTATAATTAGGATATCGGTTCTGGCGCATCATTTTCAGAATCGTCTGGATTCTGCGTATCTGATTTTTATTTGCAGGCATCGTATTTATTTCTCCGTATTGTATTTTCCGCCCCAATAAGTTTCAAAAATGTGTTTCAGCATGATTTTACGGGCAGGAGGCGGAGTTTGGAATATGCTCCTGCCGGAAAAGAAGGAAACACCTTTGACTTCCGGATATTTCTGAATATACCGGAGTTGATTCGCCAATTCATCCTGCCGTAAGCAATCAGAATTAACCCCCATACGGTACACCCCGACCCCGATATATAATGTTACATTGGTGCCCCGGACATTATTGACCCACCAATCCACCACAGAGGCATAGGATGCCGCCGGATTGGAAAACCCCCAATATATTTGAGGCACAATATAATCGACCCAACCGTTTTTCACCCATTTCCGGGTATCGGCATATAATTCAAAATAAGATTGATGTCCTTTGGTCTCGGAACCATCCGGCGAGGTCTGCAATTTTTTCCATTGCTCAATGGCATCCGGGAATTTCGGTTTCGGACGGGGTTTATTCGCCCAGATACCGAACGGGCTGATCCCGAATTTGATCTGCGTTTTCATCAGGGCATTATACCGTTTGATCAACAGAAAAATGGATTGAACAAGACGGTCGGTACTGTAACGGCGGAAAGCATCAATGGTCATTCCTTTTTGAGCATACCGCTGAAACGTATGCAAATCCTGATTTCCCATCGGTTCATAGGGATAAAAATAATCATCGATATGAATGGCATCCGGTGTATAACGGAGCAATTCCTGTATGGAATGTATAAGATACATCAGCACATCCGGATCGCCGGGATTGAAAAATAACATATTTCCTCCATTCTTCAAAGGAACGGAAAGAACTTTATCCGGATGTTTCACCGCAAAATTGGCGGGATGCAAGGTGCGTAAATAGGCGGACTTTGTTAATTTCGTATATCCGATAACACGATACGGGTTCAACCAGGCATGAAATTCCAATCCATAGCGGTGTGCTTCTGCAATCATGAATGTAAGAGGATCAAAACCCGGCTCCAAAGGAAATCCTTCCTTCCCGGAAAGATAACGGGACCAGGGATTGTATTTTGATGGATAAAACGCATCACCGCACGGTCGGACCTGAAAGATCACGGCATTGAATCCGGCAGCAGCAGCATTCCGGATCAAACGGGTATAGGCGGCACGGAAACCGGCGGCATTTTTACAACGGGGAAAATCCAGATTGCCAACGGTTGAAATCCAGAAGCCGCGGAATTCTTTTTTCCGGACGTATTTTTCCGGAATCCATACTTTCTTCAACGGGGAAAGAAAGGAATACGGCAGATGATTCCGCCCGGTATCATCCATAAGAACACGGGACTGTCCGGCGCAATCAAACATAAAAATAATAAAAAATAAAAACAGTAACAGACAACGCCCTGTCATGATCACAACCCGGTACGAACTTCTGCAGGCGGCACAAATACAGCCGGACGCAGATAAGTCAGATCGGTCATGGGACGGGAGAAATCATCTTTCCGCCAGGATGCAAGATACGCGGCATAAAGGCGTTCCGCAAAATGAATTAAATTGACGGAAACGGGGCAGACAGCACGAACGGCTTCTTTATCCGTTTGCAAGGCGGCAAATTCCCGGTAGGAAGAACGTAATTTGGCAAGATCGGATTCACTGCGGACAATGGTCTGAAAACCATCTTCTACAAACTCTCCATCTTCCGCCGGTTTCAAACCGAACCCGAGGAGTTCACCTTTTCTGCCGTCATACAGCACCATTACCGGTTCTTCCGGCGTAAACACGGTTCTGCCCAACGCAACAGCAGAGGAAACGCCGCGTGTGCGGATCTGTTCACGGCGGAATGCCAAACCGCTGACGAAAGCGGCGGCGATACGTAATCCGGTGAAAGAACCGGGTCCGGCGCCGACACTCCAGGATGTAATATCATCAAAAGTAAGATCGAATTCCAAAAGGATATCGCTCATCAATTGCGGAAGACCGGAAGCATTGCGTGCGGGAAGCATGATTTCCCGGTCAAACAACACACAATCATCCTTGAGTACCGCAAAAGAAGCATTGGAGGAACCGAAATCAAAACCGGCAGAATAGGTCGTCATAATTCAAGAAATCCCGTAAATCAAATGGGTGCAAGACTGCGGGACATGGAATCCATTTCCTGCAATACGATACCGGTACCTGTTGCAACCGCTTTCAACGGATCATCTGCAACATTGACGGGGATTCCCATTTCTTCCGCGATCAGGTTATTCAAACCGCGGAGAAGCGAACCGCCGCCGGCAAGCATGATACCCTGGTCATACAAATCCCCGGAAAGTTCCGGCGGACAACGTTCCAAAGTACTGCGGACGGCTTCCACGATATTGGTAATGGGATCTTCCAGAGCTTTCCGGATTTCTGCGGAAGAAATACGGATATTTTTCGGCATACCGGAAACAAGGTCATGTCCTTTGACATCCATGCTCATTTCTTCATCAAAGACTTTATAGGCGGAACCGATTTCGATCTTGATCCGTTCCGCAGTCGGTTCGCCGATCTGGAGAGAATAGGCACGTTTCATATGATGTACAATTGCCTGATTCATTTCATCACCACCGACGCGGCAGCTCTTGGATTCCACAATACCGCCCAGGGAAATAACAGCAACTTCTGTTGTACCCCCGCCGATGTCAACAATCATATTGCCGCGGGGTTCAATCACAGGCAGACCGACACCGATAGCAGCCGCCATCGGTTCTTCGATCAGGAATACTTCCCGCGCGCCGGCACGTTCCGCACTGTCTTTGACAGCACGTGTTTCCACTTCCGTGATTCCGGAAGGAACCGCAACCAATACGCGGGGTTTGATCAAACGGCGGCGCGGCGACATCAATGTTCTGGCTTTGGCAATAAAGTAACGGAGCATTTCCTCCGTCACTTCAAAGTCAGCGATCACACCGGCTTTCATCGGGCGTGTTGCACGAATATTCACCGGACAGCGTCCGAGCATGTTATAGGCTTCCTGTCCGACGGCAATAATCGCTTTTGTATTGTTATCAAGAGCGACCACTGACGGTTCAGACAGCACAATACCCTCATCTTTTACAAAGACGAGGCAGTTGGCAGTTCCAAGGTCAATACCAATATCGCACGAAAAAAATTTAGCCAACTTCTGATGTACCATTTTTCACTCCAAAAATTGATGTCACCGGGACATAAAACATAAACGTTCAACCGTTATAGCAAATTACTCCATACGGTAATGTAATGCCTTTTTCCCGGATGTAAAGCAGAAAACTTCATTTTTTTTCATTTTTTTTAAACTTTTTTAAAGAAAGTCCTGCTTTACCGGGGTTTTTCAGCCTTTCAAATGTGCCGGAACAGTCGTATGACGGACCATATCTTCAAATGTTTCACGGGCGCGAATCAGGTCTGCCTGACCATCATGCACCAGAACTTCCGCAGCACGGAGACGGCCGTTATACTGATAGCTCATGCCGAAACCGTATGCACCGGCATTTTCCACCACCACCAGGTCGCCTTCCTGAATATCAGCAGGCAGCTGACGGTCTTTTACCCAGAAGTCTGTATTTTCACAGAGCTGACCGCAGAGGCCGAGCGCGGCACGGTCATGGGATTCCTTACCGTCAACATAGATGTGGTGGTAAGAACCGTACATGGCGGGACGGCAGAGAACGTTCATACCGATATCAGTACCAATGATCTTTTTGTAAGATTCCTTGATGGAATGGACGGTACCGATGAGGTAACCGGCATTCCCGACGAAATAACGTGCCGGTTCCATTTTCAATTGCGGGGGCTTCAAGCCGTATTCCGCAGATTTTGTACGGAACATTTCTGCAGTTTTCATAGCAGCACGTTCCAGGTCAAGCCCTTCTTCACCAACCTGATACGGAATACCGAGTCCGCCGCCCAGGTCGATAAATTCAAAGTCGATACCCAATTCTTTACCGGTCTGACCGATGATGTCCATAAGCAATCCGGTCACAAAGGGGAAGTAATCCGCATCCGTGATGCAGGAACCGGTCATCATGTGGGCACCGAAACGTTTGATACCGGCAGCTTTTGCCTGACGGTATGCTTCGGTCACCTGAGAAGGATGCAGACCGAATTTGGCATTGGGTCCGGCATTGGTCACATATTCGCCGACATTGCTTTTGCCGTAACCGGGATTGACACGGAATGAAATCATTTCCGGAGTACCGAACTTGAGCAGACGGGGAAGGATGGAAATATCATCCAGGTTGAAGATCACACCGCTTTCCAATCCCTGACGGATATCATCGTCGGAAAGGAAGTTGCCGGAGAACATGACTTTTTCGCCGGTAAGGCCGACGCTTTTTGCAAGGAGGATTTCATTGACGCTGGCGCAGTCTGCGCCGGCGCCTTCCTGGCGCATGATGTTGACAATAGCAGGATTGTTGCAGCATTTCACTGCATAGAACATTTCAAAATCAGGATAATATTTTGTGAATGTCTGATAGACCCGGCGGTAATTTTCCCGGATTTTTGCTTCATCATAAACGTAAAGCGGGGTACCGAAACGCTGGGCAAGATCCGCAACGGGAATGCCGCCCACAGAAATTTTGTCATTGGCGATGTTCATGTTTACTCCATAGACTGTTGTTGTCATTCTGAGGTAATTTCAAAAGTCCGGCAAAATTTGACTGAAAAAGGATTGTTGAAGAGATGGAAATGGTAGTTTGATCCGGCGTCGCCTTGCGGCTGTGCCGTGACAAGGTGTGGATTATTTACCATCCACCTTCGCCACGGCTAC
>JAFVSW010000333.1 GCA_017503545.1 Lentisphaeria bacterium
ATGCCGGTCTTGGTTAATGTAGTTCGATGTCATATTCCCAGGGTGACGCTGCGCTTCACCCTGGGCTGTCTGACTCTTGCCGCCCTTTCAGGGCTGGTCTAACAGTAATTCTAAATTCTTTCGGACATTGAGTCTTTTCTTACATGATTTCGTGAGTCCTTCAAATTGAAAATCTAGCAGTTCCTAGAATTTTCAAGCTCAAAGGAGATCTGATTCTATGGCATAAAACGTCGAAGAGGCAAAAAAAATGCGGGTCAAAACATATTCTGAAAATTGTGTTTTGACCCGCATTTCTGTTTTCCGGACCGTCGTAAAATTACGGTGCCTGGGGGTTGGGAGAATTATCACGGTTCCAGGGCATACAAGTTCCCATAATAACACCATTATTAAATCTTGCATAACCATAATAATAGGTGTTCCGGGAACTCACATTTCCGGAAACAGCAAGCATATTGGCACGAAAACGGGAAGTTCTCCAGAAAACTTTCCATTCATCTCTGGTATACGTATTGTCATTTTCATTGTTCACCGGATGCCGCAACGCAATATCTTCCTGATTTGTGATCGTATAAGAACCACTGGTATTAAAACGCTCGCCCAGCAATAAACGGGCTGCCGGTTGTTTCACCTGAGACATTCTTACACAACGTTCTGTGGCGTCACTGCAAAGATAAGATTCCATACCATAAGATGGTCTGGTATTCCCAATTTCACGTAACGGCTGAACGGTAGCCGGACAACGCAGATAAACTGCACTTTGCGCATCAAGTTTTCCGTTTTTCGTCAGATACGGCATGCATTTGTCAACCCAGGTCACAATCTGATTGGCACTGTTCTTTTCATAAATCAGCGGGAACATATCCTGATTATCGCCGATATACATGTGCGTTGTCATGCCGAGTTGTTTCAAATTACTGGCACAGGAAGATTCCGTTGCTCTTGCTTTGACCGATCCCAGTGCGGGCAGCAGCATTGCCGCAAGAATCGCAATAATTGCAATAACGACCAGAAGTTCAATCAGCGTGAACGCTGATTGAGTGAAGATGTGAAGGTGTGAAGAGCATTTTTGACTATTGTCAAAAATGCGTGAAGTGCGCCCTATCGGGCGTAAGGATGTGTCGTTTTTATAAATTATTTTGAGGTAATAAAACGGCAAAACCCTAACTTTACAAGCAGCACTCACCAAAAGTTCGATCAATGTAAAACGTTGTCTGAAAACAATCTTTTTGTTCATTTTTTTCATCCTTCTGTATGTGTTATTATTCTACGATCAGGAGTTCGGCATCTTCTGCGGGGATCGTCAGAGTATGCGTGCCTGCGGAAAAATTTTTCTTACCGTAATAGGTTCTTGCTTTTTCCCCTTTTTTCAAGGTGAATTTGAGTTTACGTGCTTTTGTATTTTCATTAAACAACAGCAGCAACCGTTTTTTGCCGAGAGTCAACCCCAGCATATCGGGATATGCCATGTCTTTGATTCCGGAAAATGCATCTGCACGTTTGCCTTTCAGGAAAAATTCTTCCAGATCAGCTGCCGCACGTGTCGCTTCTCCGATATAATAATCAATCCCGCCCGCACAACTGCCGACATTTTCAAAGTCGATCCCGATACGATACACTGCCAGCAGACGCAGAATCATAGTTTTCCAGCGGGAATGAACGTAAATACCATCCGCCGATCCATCTTGTACGGAACCGTCATTGGCTGGGATCGGGAAAATCTGGGCAATCATGCCTTCCGGATAATAAGGCAGGACCTGTTTTTTCAGGAAGTTATCCAAATCTTTCTGACACGTGGAGTCCGCACCTTTTTTCGACGGATACCCGAGGAAAAAGATATCATACGGTCCACCTGCATGATGATAGTACGGAACCATTTGTGTTTGAGTATAGAACATGACTTTCAAATTCAGTTTGCGGCAGGTCTGATAAACGATTTGCATCAATTTATTGTTCTGTCCGGTACGGAATGCAGCCCATTTATTGTAATACTTTTCATGAATCGTTTTTGCATCCGGCACGGAGGAAAGTTTATTTTCCTTTGCAAACGCAGAACGGCAGCGGAGACAGAAGCAATAAGAGCCGTTACCCGGTTCCCCCTTACGGGATACCCAGGGATCGCTTTCCCAATCATAGAAAATGAAATCCGCATCAGTCCGTTTGCCGCGAATCAATTTCAAACCTTCTTCCACCGCTTTACAGTAAAAGTTTTTTCCTTTTTCGGTATTGAGCATGTAAGAGGGACAATACATAGTGTAATGGAATGGATTTTCACCCCATTTGCTCTTGGTTCCGAAATAGGTTGCCTGCATTTCTTTTGTGTTGCAAAGTTCATCGTAACAGGAAAATTTCTGCATACCGAGATACAGGGTATGCATGGGGAATCCGTGGAACGGCCAGAGACCGTAACGGATGGAATGTTCTTTTAACTTTTTGTGCATCAGTTCATCCCATTCTTCCCATCCGCGATAATAACTGCCCATCAGCGAATTGACACCGAGGGATTTTGCTTTGTCCATGACCATGGCAAGCGTTTTTTTGTTTACTGTGGAAGCACCGCCCAGGGGAACTCCGGAATACATTTGTACCCGGATTTTTGACGGCTGTTTTCCATTGATCGGAGGTATGAATTTGACCGGGATCGTTTTTGTCAGCTCGGTAAAATTGCCGTCGGCGGAACGGCGGTACAGGATCTTACTTTTCTTACCGGTCATATTTTTATTTGTGACCCGGAAATAGATCACGGTCTGCGGTTCCACTTTGTTGGCGGCATACGGACGCAATTGTTTCGGGGAATAATCAAAGGTGAAGTGCGTGTAATTGACTCCATCCAGATGTTCCTTGACAGAGGTAATTTTTACCGGGGCCTGATTCAGTACATACCGGGGCTTTTCCTGGGAAAGATCCATCAATTCGGTTCCTTCCGGCAGCCAGAGATCAAGTCTGTAATCTTTTGCAAAGGAACGCCCGTAACCGTTCGGCCCCATGCTGAATTGCAGATTCTGGAGAGATCCTGCGGCAAGCAGAAATTCTTTCATCTTCATTGTCATGGCAGAACCTTTGCCGAAATGGTCATAACTCCAAAGGATCACGCCGCGATATGTTGTACCGCCGCTGAGCCAGCCATCGGATGAAACATCCGCGGTTTTCCATGTACGGTCATCGCAGGCAAGAGTGGAAATTGCGGGTGTATTTTTACCATTTTCCGGAACGATTTTCCAACGGTTTGCAAGATATTGCATATCCTTCGGCAGTTTCAGGCGGAATGCCGCATTTTTGCCTTTGGGAGATAAGGTGATTTCTACGACATTGAAACCTTCCTGCAAATGGAATGAGGTTGCCGCCTTGCCGTTGATCTTCAAATTCCCTGTGGCATTGCGGTATTCCATTTTCACCGGAAGTGTGATCTCTTTTTTCTTTTCAACGGGGGAAGGACGCCCTTCATTTTTCGCAGGATCGTAAGTGAAACGGAGATCATCCACAATTGCCCAACCACCGGAACTGACGGCAATCCCCGGAAGGATCCGGTTGATTTTCGGATGAATGATCTTGATTTTATATTGATACAACGTCCACTCATCCCGCAACGGAGAATATTTGCCGAATAAACTGCGTTTGAATAAAATACCGGAGTTCTGCGGAATCAGATAAGCAATTGACCCTTTCCCCTTTGCCCGGAAAGAGAAGGTATAGGTATCCCCGACCCGGACGGGTGTGGGATCGCTCCATTTGATGGAGAAAAAGTTCAGCGGGCGACCTTTTTCTGTGGTATATTTGACGGCATATTTGCCATGAACGGCATCGGTAATGCTTTCGATTTTTCCGCCGCTTGTCAGAATATTATAAGGTTTTCCATTTTCCACTTTTTCAAAAGAGGCATTTCCCTGAATGATATTTTCCACCGCTGCATTTTGTGCCGCAAGGAAAGAACATAAAAAAACAGTCATCAGGCAAGTAAGGACTTCAGGTATTTTCATTGTTGCTCCTGTTGTTAATTTGATTGCATAACGCAGAAATATAGCATATTCAGAGAACAATTACAAATGCACTAATTAATAAAAAAATGGATAATTTAATAATATACCTGTCCGGTAAAAATTTCGCAGTAGTAGAATGTTGTAAAAATCTCTTTGCTGAGGGAATACCAGTTTATTGATCGTTACCGGACAAAAGTAACATAAAAATAAAAAAATCATTATTTTAGATTGCTTTTTTTTAATTTTGCGCTATAGTAACAAAATTACCGAAACAATTAAAATTGAATACAAAAGGAATCACAATCTATGGATAATCATTTTGATGGAATCGGGGCGGCATTTTACCCGGAACAACAGCCGCGTCATACCTGGAAACCCTACGTTGAAAAATTGGCGGAAGCCGGTCTCTCCTTTGTCCGTATTGCAGAATTTGCATGGGATAAACTGGAACCGGAGGACGGCAAATACGATTTTGCCTGGCTGGATGAAGTTCTTGCCATGCTGGCAGAAAAAAATATCCGCGCGATTATGTGTACTCCCGGCGCAACACCTCCCGTCTGGATGTGCGAAAAATATGATTTTTACCCCCGTCTTGACAAAGGGACCGATTTCCGGTTCGGGATTCGCCGCTATGTCTGCCCGAACTCCCCCGATTTTCTGAAAAAGAGTTGGGATATCACCGCAAAAATGGGCGAACATTATGCCAACGATCCCCGGATCATGGCATGGCAGATCGACAATGAAATCGGACATCCCTTCTGTTTCTGCGACCGCTGCAAAGCCTTGTTCCAGCAATATATGAAAGATAAATTCGGCACCGTCGAAAATATGAATAATACGCTGGATTTCCATTTCTGGGGTCAAACATTACAGCGGTTCGATCAACTCCCCATGCCCACGGAATTCACTCACTCCTCCCTTTGGACGTATTATCACCGTTTCTATTCTGACAGCGTGATCAAATGCTTCGGGACTCAGGCGGATATCCTGCGGAAAAAAGGTGTCACTGCCCCCATCACGACCAACAGTATGACCACCTGGCATGGTTATGAACAGGATAAATTTGCAAAATATCTGGATTATTCCACCGGCGATTATTATTTCGGCGGCAATATGTTCGGCGGTGATATTTTTGGACTGGCATTCGCCAACGCCTATCTGCGCGGATTCAAACAGACAGTCAATCCCCGTTACAACGAATTCCGCGGCGGTAAAGTCTGCGATTTGACAGCACCCGGAGAAATCCGCTATCATACCATGGCGGCAATCGCAATGGGCGCCGATCATGTGGATTATTTCCGCTGGGATACCTGCCCTTCCGGACAGGAACGGAATCAATACGGCATCATCCGCACGCTGGAATACCCGGGCAGATATTTTTATGAAGTCAAAGAAATTGCGGCGGAACTGGCAGCATTGCATGACCGTCTTGACGGTTCCGCACCGGCACCCGCGCAGACTGCCATATTGTATTCTTATGACACACACTGTGATACCGCAGAATATCATCAGGATTTCCCGGAATACGCCCAAGCAGCATTGTGCGGCAATCAATATCCGGTATTCCTTTCCAAACATTTCAAGTCACTGATGAAACTCGGAGAAAATCCGGATATTCTTTTCCCGACCGGCGATTTCTCCCGGTATAAAGTCATTATATGCCCCGGCTTGCAGATCATGACAAATCTTGTTGCGGATAAACTGCGGAAATTTGTGAAGAATGGCGGAACGCTTCTGATGCTCACCAATTGCGGCACGTTTGATGAACACGGGCAGACTTCCGTAAAAGGCATCCCCGGTCAACTCGCCGATGTCATGGGCATCCACTGCGTGGACTACGGCAGATTCCCCAAATACACAGAACTCACCTTTGCTTCAGAAAAATACCCGGATTGCAAAGTGACAAACTGGATGGAAGAACTGATCCCGGATCCGGATACTGAAATCCTCGGCAAATACAAGGGTACACCCGGCTTCGATGGCGTCCCCGCATTCACTCTACACCAATGCGGAACAGGGAAAGCCTATTATCTGGGTATCTGCCCGGAACCCGAAAAAGAGTTGCAGGATTTCTACCGCACTTTCTACAAAGAAAACGGAATCGAATTCAACGGTTGGACAGATGGAACATCGTTCCGTTTCAAACGGTTCAAACCGGATGGCAGTTATCTTGAATTCCAAATCACGCCGTCCGAACGGAAATTGGAAATTATTCCATAAAAGACTTGACATCTTACTGTTGTATGTTATATTAGGTACAGATTGTAGCAGATTTTCTTCTGCACAGTCTGTATCTTTTTTTGATAATTTGTTGTTTTCATAAGAAGAAAGGATTCATAATCATGGACTTGCATTTTGATGGTTTCGGAGCGGCATTTTATCCGGATCAACACCCGCGCAAAACCTGGAAGCCGTACATCGAAAAAATGGCGGAAGCCGGTCTCTCCTTTGTCCGTATTGCGGAATTCGCCTGGGATAAACTGGAACCGCAGGAAGGACAATACGATTTCTCCTGGCTGGATGAAGTCCTTGATATGCTGGCAGAAAAAAATATCCGTGCCATCATGTGTACGCCCGGCGCAACTCCCCCCGTGTGGATGTGCGAAAAATATGATTTCTACCCGAAGACGACCGGTAAGACCGATTCCCAATTCGGTACCCGGCGTTATGTTTGCCCCAATGCCCCGGACTTTCTGAGAAAGAGCTGGGCAATCACCCGGGAAATGGGCAAACATTATGCAAACGATCCACGGATCATGACATGGCAGATCGATAACGAAATCGGACACCCTTTCTGTTTCTGCGACCGCTGCAAAGCCTTGTTTCAGAAGTTTATGGAAAAGAAATTCGGGACCGTCGAAAATATGAATGACTCTCTCGGATTCCATTTCTGGGGTCAAACACTGCAACGTTTTGATCAATTGCCCATGCCGACACAATTCACCCATTCCTCACTCTGGTTGAACTATCATCATTTTTATTCCGAAAGCGTGATTCATTGTTTCGGCACTCAGGCGGACATCCTCCGGAAAGAAGGCGTATCCGTCCCGATCAGCACAAATTCCATGCTCACCTGGCATGGATATGACCATGTAAAACTGGCAAAGAAATTTGATTATTCGACCGGGGATTTTTATTTTTACAGCGGCGTGGATATTTTCGGCGGCGATATTTACGGAATCGCATTCGCAAACGCTTATCTCCGGGGATTCAAACAGGGACCGAACCCCAGATATAACGAATTCCGCGGCGGAAAAATCAAGGAACTTACGATTCCGGGTGAAGTCCGCTATCATTCCCTTGCCGCCATCGCACTCGGTGCCGATCAGATCGATTATTTCCGGTGGGATATCTGCCCCTCCGGACAGGAACGGAATCATTCCGGCATTGTCCGGACTCTGCCTTATCCCGGGCGCAATTTCACCGAAGTGAAAAACTTGATCCGGGAAGTCGAACCATTGAAAGAAAAACTTGATGGTTCTGCACTGCCCCCGGCACAGACTGCTTTGCTGTATTCTTACGAAACACAATACGATGTTGCAGAATATCATCAGGATTTCCCCGAATTTGCAAAATATGAGCTGGGGGGAAATCAATACCCTGCCCTCATTGCAAAACAATTCCAGGCGTTGATGAATATCGGAGAAAATCCGGATATCCTTTTCTGCGATGGCGATTTCTCCCGGTATAAAGTCATTATCTGCCCTTCCATGTCCCTCATGACGGATGCCATGGCACAGAAAATCCGGGATTTCGTTAAAAACGGCGGGCTTTTACTGGTCCTGCCCAATACCGGAATCATGGATCAAAACGGGCAGACATGCGACAGCGGACTCCCCGGTCCGATCGCCGATGTCACCGGCACTCATTCTGTGGACTACGGACAACTTCCCAAATTTGCAGAAGATCTTGCATTGGAATCAGAGAAATACCCCTCGTTCAAAGTCACACAATGGATGGAGGAACTCATCCCCGATGCGGATACCGAAATTTTGGGTTATTATACCGGATTCACCGGAATTGACAAACTCCCGGCATTCACATGTCACCGTTACGGCGCGGGCAAAGCCTGGCATCTGGGGTCCTACCCGCCGACAGCAAAGGAATTGGAAACATTCTACCGTACATTCTACACGGAAAATAAGATTGCGGTCAATGGTTGGACGGATGGAAAAACATTCCGATTCAAACGGATCAAACCGGATGGCAGCAGCATCGAATTCCAGATCACACCGTCCGAACGGAAAATTGAGATCAAAAGTTGAATAAACAAATCAATACACTTTTTATGTAAGGTTGCTGAATATGTCACAATCATTCTCTGATATTTACGTGCATATTGTCTTTTCAACGTATGGACGAGTAAAATGCCTGAGTCCTTCTCTTGCGCCACAAATATGGAAATATCTGGCGGGAATTTGTCATGTTCTAAATTGTCCGGCACTGGAAATCGGAGGAACAGATGATCATGTTCATATTTTATGCAAATTGTCCAAAGATATAACGGTACAAGATCTGGTAAAAAAACTGAAGTCCTCATCCTCAAAATGGTAAAAAAAAAACAGTCCTGAAATACTCTACTTCAATTGGCAAAGAGGATATGGAGCATTTTCTGTTTCATCATCCAACAAAGGTATCGTTGCATCTTACATAAACAAGCAAGACCACCATCACAGAGCAATTTCGTTTGAAGAAGAACTGATAACGCTTCTGAAGAAATGCAATATAGAATATGATGAAAAATATTTGTGGGATTGACCGACCCTAACCGCCACGGGATATAGAGAAAGCCAGTGCCGACAGCGCTGTTTTCAGATTTATTGGTTCCTCGTTGATTTATGTCATAAGTGAGTATAAAAAACGAAAAAAATAAAAGACGAATTTGAGGATGTCCGATAAAGAACATAAAACAAATCCGTCCGTAAACGCAGAGATTAACGAAAGCCCAGTGCCAACGGCACGACACAGTAAAGCCCAGGGTGAAGCGTCAGCGAGAACCCTGGGTATATGTCCCTTGAACTCGCATAATGACAGCCACCGCGTTGACGGTGTTTCGACAGAAACAGGCGGCATCGTGGTGGCAATGATGGTCCGGAGAAATCATTGCATTGGCGAATATGCCATTCCGTACCGGAACGCCATATCCGTCAATGCCGGTCTTAGGTAATGTTATTCGATGTCTTACCCATGGTTGCGCTACGCTCCACCATGGGCTGTACTGTGCCGCGCCGTTGGCGCTGTTTTCAGATTTATCTCAGTTTTGTTGTCCTGCTTGAAATAAATTGTAATATATCTGCAAAAAAATATGATATAGAGGAAATAAAAAACTTGACATCTCATTTTTGTGTATTATATTTAAGGCAGATTGTAGCAGATATATCCATTTGCACAATCTGTTTTTACGTTCAATCAAATTCAAATTTTTTTCGGAGAATCAGGCAGTTATGAATAAAAAATTACGTTTTGCAGTCGTAGGACTCGGACATGGCGTGGAACATGTGGAAGCCATCATGGGGAATCCCCGTGAAGAATTGGTATTGTGCTGCGATTTGAACGAAGAAACATTCCGCAAAGCAAATCTGCCTCCGGAAGTCCAATTCACAACCAGTATGCAGGAAGTGGCAGAACGGACAGATATTGATGCAGTTGCAATCGCGCTCCCGACGCATCTCCATGCGGACAGTGCGATCATGATGCTCAATGCGGGCAAGCATGTTCTTTGTGAAAAACCTCTCGCCCCCACATTGGAAGAAGGTTTGCGTATCAAAGAAGCCGTTGAAAAAAGCGGTAAAGTATTCCAGTTGGGGTACGAAGTACGGTATTCCCCGTTCAATCAAAAAGTTCTGCAGATTTGCAAAAGCGGCGAAATCGGCGAAGTGACAAATGTCTGGTGGAATATGTTCTGCGAACACACAAACAACGGATGGCGCAGCAGCCGGAAAAACCGGGGCGGCAAAATCTTTGATTGCGCATGTCATTATTACGATATTCTGCAAGCCTGGGCAGGTGCCCCCGCAAAACGCATTTTCGCTTTCGGTAATCTGTTGGGTAAAATCGGACCGACTGCAGATGAAATTCCGGAAACAGCAATCGTTATTTTTGAATATGAAAACGGCGTACGCGGGGTCTTCAATCTCAGCGATAAATGTATTTGCAGACAAAGTTCCACCTGTGGGGTTGCTGCCACAAACGGAAAAATCGAAGCCGACCCGTATTATCCGGATCAATTAGGCTCAATGGACGTCCATGCAAATGGCGGCGAATTCCAATACCATATCGACATCAAAAACGTAAGCAATAAACGGGCACTTCACCTGGGAGCAAGAGAACAGCACGAAGCCTTTGCAAACAGTGTCCTGAACGGCGCAAAAGTTGAAGTCAATGTGGATACCGGAATTCAACTTATCAAAATTCTGGACGCCCTTGATGAATCTCTGGCAACAGGAAAGGTTGTTGAAATCAATTAATTATGATAAAAGAGAAATTCAAAAGTCCGGTATAATTTGGCAGATAAAAGTTTTTTTTTGACATGAGGAAAATGCTTCACAGCAAAGCTTTCCGCCATTTTTAAGGACTTTTGAAATTGCCTCCATTAATCAAAAGGAAATCATGATGAAGAAAATCATTCTGAGTACGTTGTTTGCTATACCGGTTTTGCTCTCCGCTGCAATTGTGCAAAAAGGAGATATCTTGCTCCTTACCACAACCAAATTGAAAATGGAGTTTGACCTCAGTTTCGGTATGATTACCTCCATCGCAACGCAGAATGGTGATTCCTTTTCCGGCGAAAATGCCCCGTTGCCGGAAGCCCCGTTCCGTAAATCCCTGGTGCCTTCCGGCGACACAAAAGGAACTGTCCGCAAAAAAAAACAAGAATGCGGCAACGGTGGAATTCAAAATGGAAAACGGCTGTACACTTTATCATGAATTCATTACCGAAAAAGAAGATATTCTGGTACGGACCGGCGTCAATAATGCGAACCTGAAAAAATATCAGGATTCGATTGACCTGCATATTGCTTATTTGAAACCGGCTGCCGTGATCACCGGGATCGGCAGCAAAACATTGCGGAACGATCCGGACCGCAGCGAAATGCTTCTCTGGCCCGGCTCCTCATTCTATTTTCCACGGGTCATTATGCTGGAAAATAAAAAAAATACGGTCATGATCTATAACGAATCCGCACAACCTTACCACAATATACACTTCTTCCATACGCCGGAAAGTGACCACGTGGTATTGCAAGGCGGGAAACACGATCTGCTTTTCCGTACCGGGAAAACAATTCTTGATCCGAAAAATTATCGCTCCGGCTATTGGCGTTTTTCCGTGCATAACGACTGGGTGGATGCCGCCCGTTACTGGCGGAAAGGTTTTGAAAAACGTACCGGGGCAAAACCATTGTGGGCGAATAAATCCAAAACCATCCGCAAAATCCATGCCGTTTTTACCGGATCCCCCAATCTTTTGTGGAAAGAAACACCGGAAGAATATTACAAAAAACTGGCACAGGAATTCCCCGCAGAAAACTTGATCCTCCTGTATTGGAACGCCAATTCCATTATCACATTCGGGGATCATACCTACCATAAGGCAGCTTTCCCGTCAAAGGATATGATTGCAACACTCCGCAAATACGGTTTCCAATGGCTCAATTTCCACGGGTATACCCTGCTCTGTAACGAAAACGCCATCGCAAGCCGTCATGAAACCTATAAAAGACGCAACCGTTTTCCCAAAAATTACAAATTCAATCCGGATTACGACGGAAAACCGGAAGATTTTTATAAAGTCATGGACCCGTACCTTTCCCGTCGCAGCGGCCCCCTTGCCATGCTGAATCCGGCGGCAAAAAAAGTGGAAGATTATCTGGTACGGAATATCAATAACTATGTCAAAAAACATGATGCCGCAGGTTGCTATCTGGATATTACCGGCGCGATTCATTATGCGCTGAAACCGGGCAAGATTGTGTTTGACGGCAGAACATATACAGAAGGCGATGTGGATGTATTCCGCCGTCTCCGGGAAGAAAATCCCGAATTGATGATGATGACAGAATATTCCGGCGAATGGATCCTGCCTTACATTTTCTATGTCTGGCAGTCCGGAACCGTTTTCCGCAAAAAAGAAATCCGGATCAATCACCCGCTCCGTGCCGCATTGATCGGTTCTTATGTGTGGACAAGAGAAAAAACAACCGATGATTTCCCCTTGAAAAATGCGTATTACGCTACATTGCCGGAAGTCGTTGCCGGATACGGCAGTAAAAATCTGGAAGCCGGATTGTATGATGCCTGGTATGTGGAACGGGCAAAATTGTTCATGCGGGAAAAATTGTTCAATGATCTGCCTCCCGGAAAATGGGATCCCGCCGCCCTGGCATATTACCGGTCCGCAAAAAATGGATATTTCCAATTCCGCAAGACCAATGACGGTTATGCGTACACCGATGCAAAAGGTAAACGCCTGCTCGGTATCTACGAAAACGTAACAAAAGGCGGAAAAGGTTTCTTTATCCCCGATTGGCTCGCTTACGATAACAACGGATATGCCATCGGCTTGAATCCGGAAAAAACATACCGTTATATCAACAAAACACAGGAAATGCCCTTCACTATCACCGCATTGTCCGATAACTGTTATGTTGACCGGATCCGGAAGAATAAAGATTGGACAACGGTAAATCTGGCATCTGCATCCGCAAATGAAACAAAATTGCAGATCAAATTCCGGAATGCACCGGTAAAAGTCCTGCTCAATGGGAAAGAAATCCCGGTCAAAGGCAGTACCTTGACAACAACGGCTGCCCTGCCCGCTGCATTGGTCGTCTACCATAAAGATGCAAAAATCGCAACCGGCAAACAGATTCTCTCTTATAACAATTGGCACAAAGGTTTTACCGGCTTCAACGGCATAAGAGAATCCCACGGATACCGCGGCTATTATTACAACATGGATCAGACATTCAGCAAGTACACCTTGAATAATGTGCAGAAAACCTCGCTCAATATTGGAAGCGGCCACTACTGCGGCTATGCGGAAAAACGCATCCGGATTCCGGCAGACAAAACAAAAATGCGTATTATCTGCGGCTCAAACAACCTGAAAAAAGTGCCGATGGTAATGAATATTTATATCGATGGTATGCCCCTTTCTGAAACAAAACTGGAAAGCAAAAATGAATGGAAGGAACTTGTACTGAATATTGCTCATCTCGCAGGTAAAGATGTTATTCTGAATTTCACATTCCGGTATCCGGCACCGCAAGATTCCAAACCGGCAAATTTCCAGAACGCACTCCATATCGGCGGCATTTCTTTTGAATAAATAAACAATACGGAGGCATAAATTATGAAGTTGATCACAAGCCCGTCAAAATGTAAACAGGTCGCGGATTTTATTGAGAAGGAGATCCTTTCCGGCAAACTCCGTCCGGGTGCCAGACTTTACAGTATGCGGGAACTTTGTACAAAATTCAACAGTACCGTTACCGTAATTGATTCTGCCTATGATACACTGGAGAAAAAAGGGTTGATCCAGCGTTTCCCACGGAAAGGCGTCTTTGTCGCAAAAAAACAAAATACAGCAGAGAAAAAATACGGTCTGATCACGAACGTCGGGGTAAAAACACGCCCGAATTACCACGAAGCACTCTTCCGGCTCCTCTCAAAATCCGGTGGGTCCGTCATGCCGGCTGTTCTGGATGCAAGAAAAAATTGGTTGAAAGATATTGACAGACTTGTGGACGATGAGCCATCCATCATTCTGATTGACTTGGAAGCCGCATTTTTTGAGCTGGATGAATTGATGGAACATCTGGGCGATATTCCCCATCTGTTTATCAACCGCTGGGAATGGGATGCCCCACTGCCGGAAAACGGAGTCTTTATCGACTATAAACGCGGATACGAACTGGCGTTACGCTATTTGATTCAGAAAGGACATCAACGCATTCTCTTTGTCGGGTATGAAGATCAACCGCATCAATCGACGGAAATGTATCTGCGGGAAGTCGCAAAAAATATGGGTATCAAATTCCCCGGTCCGCAGTTGGAATATATTCACGGTTACAGTTTTGCCATTGATTTGGAGAATACGACTGAGTACATTAAGAATAATCCGCCGACGGCATTGATCTCCCGTTCCGATGAGATTCTGTTTTCTTTCATGAGTATGCTCCGGCTCTTCCTGCCGGATATTGCAGAAAATATGGAACTGGTCGGATTCCACAACATTATTTATTCCAATATTCCGGGACACGAATTTTCCACCTTTGCTGTCAATTACGATCTTTTCTGGCAGAAGGTGCTTGACCGTTTCAATCCGAAAAAATCCCCCATATCCGGAATTGATTGGATCACGCCGGAATTTATTATTCGCGAAGCAACAAAATTCAGCAAATAAACAAAACGAGGAGTACAAACATGAAAATTCCAAAAACATGGAAACAAGAACGTTTTACGCTGATTGAACTGCTGGTTGTGATTGCGATTATCGCCATTCTGGCGGCAATGCTGATGCCTGCTTTGGGCAAAGTGAAAGATACCGGTAAAATGGCAAAATGTGTTTCCAACCAGAAACAGATCATGGTCATATTTGCCAATTACACCAATTCGTCCGGCGGCTGGCTGGTTCCTGCACGGGAAAACAGCGATACAGGCTTCATATTCCTGGGTAAGATTCTTGAAAAGCAAGGTGTTTTCCGCGGAGCAACCACTCTCGGGCTTTTTGCGAAAGGAATGCATGCAACGCAAAATAAGATGCGTGAAGATGTTCAGCTCTTCTATTGTTCTGCACAACCGAAAGTGCCGGATTATTACTCCCTTTGCGTCAATGAACGACTCGGCGGTGGATTTCCGTATGAAACGAAAAACGGCGTCATTAAATTTATCAAAAAAGAATCGTCAATCAAACGACCTTCCCAAATTTTCTATCTGGCAGACACATCACAATCGCAAGAAACAGAAATAAAAAAAGCATCCGGCGCAACATCGCTTTACTGCTACAGTTTTGACTTTCCCCAGTCCGGTTACGGTTGCGTAGCTTACCGCCACAGCAAAAAAGCAAATATGAGTTATGTTGATTTGCATGTGAGTCAGGTAACAGTAAAAGATGTGCCGACGGATTACAGCAAAGCTCCCTGGGCCAACGCGTTCTGATCAATCAGGACAGTATTTTTCTGTTTTTTCCGGAACTGTAATTGAAAATCGCTTTTGATGCGTTATATTACGTCAAGAGGAGCAGAAAATTTATGAAAGATTTAACCAGTTACGTTTCCAACTTTGAAAAACTTATTCTGGGAAATTTCCTGTATGTGGATAAAACAGAATATATCTGGCAGCTTATACGCCCAAGCAGTGCCGGATATTTCCTTTCACGCCCGCGCAGATTCGGTAAATCTTTGACTCTTTC
>JAFVSW010000334.1 GCA_017503545.1 Lentisphaeria bacterium
GGCTAGTCTATCGATAAATCCGGGTTTATTCGGACGTTTAGATTTGTGCTTTTTTTACGTGTAAAACTGGTCGATTCTACATTCTGTATTTGTTTATCAGGTGTTTTTGTGCATAATTGTGGCACAAACCGTCGAAGAACCAAAAAAATGCTCTTGAAATTTTGATTTTGTGGTGTATAGTATTGCACTTCTAATTATTTTTGAAAGGATTATTTATGCTTACTTTGATTTGTGGTATTGCATTGGGCGGTATCGTGTATTTCTCTCTGAGCCATTTTGCTGTAATGAGACCGGTCCCTTCCGCGATCGTTGCTGTTCTCTGCATGTTTATTTTTCAGTTGATCGTGATGCTTATTCTCCGTAAGGTTTCCGGAAAAATCAATGGTGTGCTTCAGCAGATTATGGGAGAAACAGCAACCAAATTGCGCAGTATGCAGGAACAGTTCATGCGCCGTCCTATGGGTGGACAGAAACAGATGATGCAGATTTTGGAACGGGAACAGAATGCCGGTCTTCAGCGTATGATTGCTGCCCTTGATCTTTATAAGCCGCTTTACCTTTGGAATTTTCTCATGAAAAAACAGGTCAATACCATGCGTATGATGTTCCTGTTCCAGCAGAAAAAATTTGCAGAAGCAGATGCTTTGATGAACAAATGTCTTTTTATTGAACCCCAATCTGTTTGCGTGAAAATGGCTCGTATGTACAAACGCAATGAGGAAGGAATTGATAAATTCTTTAATAAAAAAGCCGCCCGGTTCAAAGGGGAACAGGCTTTGCTGCCCTACGCGTTGTATTCCTGGATTCTTGTCAAACAGGAACGGATTGATGATGCCATCAAGGTTTTGAATCAGGCTAAAATCAAAACTTCTGATAACGAGGTGATCGTGAAGAACTGGGAAATGCTGGTCAACAATAAAGTGAAACATTTCTCCAACTCTCTCCTCGGCGAACAATGGTATTCCCTGATGCTGGAAGAACCTAAAATGCCGAAACAGCAAATCCGTTACCGCCGGTAAGTTTTTGTTGATATTATGAGGTAATTTTCAGATCAATCTGCTGTATCATACACAGATTGATCTTTTTTTCTATAAGGATGAATGTTGATATGACAATGTGTGATAAACGCCGGATTGCTGTTATTTCCGATTTGCATTTCGCCCATCAAATCAATACGGCATGTCCCGGCCGCCATGGCGAATATGCGGATATTTTTCTGCTCCGGGCGATCCATCGGTTCAACCGTTATATCAAACCGGATGCCGTTGTCGTCGCCGGTGACTTGATCAATTTCCCGGATGATGCCGATGCCGGGGCTTTATTACTCCAGTTGAAAGCATATCTGGATAAATTACAGATGCCGTACATTGTAATCCCGGGGAATCATGACCCGTTGCCGGAAAAATTTTATCAATATTTCCCGGAGCAGAAAGAAATCACGGATGTCGGGGATATGCGTTTTGTTTCTTTTACGGATGAGGAAGTGCCGGGATATAATGCGCATCGTTCGGATGACGATTTCGCGAAAATGCGGAAGGCGGCACAGGAGTGGAACGGAAAATTGATTGCCGTGCAGCATGTTCCGGTAGGATATCCGGGTGAACATGATTGTTTTTACAATTATACCAATGCGCCGGAAGTCATGAAGACATTGGAAGAATGTCATTACGATCTTTGCATTGCCGGACATGAACATGCCGGATTGCCGGTCAAAAAATACGGCGGAACGACCTTTGTCACTGCGCCCGGCTTGTGTGAGGCACCTTTCCGTTATCTGGTATTGGACCTTGATGGAAAAGGGAATGTTGCTGTGCAGGAGGAAATGCTGTCCAATGATCCGGCATTGGAATTGGAAGATCACCACATCCATACGGATTTTGCGTATTGCAATGAAAATCTGTGCCTTGCAAAATGCGGGGAACTGGGGCGTATATTCGGGCTGAAAAGTATGGTGTTCAGTGAACATTCCGGACACTTGTATTTTACCCGGCCCGGATATAAGGAAATGAAATATTTTACAGAGGGACTCGCTTGTAACGAACAGAAACACGTACGTATCTATGATTGGCTGGAAGCACAGAACGCGATCGAACCGGATTTTCAATTCAGTGGGATCGAGTTGGATTTTGACCGGAATGGAAAACCGGTGATCGAACGTGAGCTTATGCCCCGATTTTCCTTTGTGAATGGGGCGATCCACAGTCTTTCCGCTTCTCTGCAAGATGTCAGTTATGAAGACACAAAAGCCGAATTTATGCGGATGAATGAAGCGATTTTGAAAAGCGGTGTTCATGCGCTTGCCCATCCGTTCCGGATTTTTGCCTGGGGCAGAGTCAAATTTCCGGCACCCGCCGATTTATATTTACCTTTGGTGAAACTGCTGAAACAGTATGGTGCTGCCGCGGAATTGAATTTCCATTGCAATCAGCCGGATAAAGAATTTTTTGCATTATGTGTGGAACACGGGGTAAAAATTTCCTTTGGTTCCGATACCCATAATCTTTATGAAACGGGTGAATTTTACCCGCATATGCGCATGATGGAAGAAATTGCGCCGGGAGCGGTTGCATCCGGCGCAGTATTGCTGAAAATAAAAGATTGTCAGCGGTTGGCTTTCTTATAATTTTTCTTGGATTGATTCTGAATTTCCAATGCCGTTGCTTTGTCAAACGGACCGTCGATGATGATTTCATCTGTTACATCATCATAAATCAACCGGGGCTGGAAAGAACGGTAAAACATGCCATCAATCACAAATGCAAGCTGATTGCGCTGATGGGGAACGGAAAGCCCGATCCACATTTTTCTGCCGCGGGCCGTCAGTTTCAAATGCAGATCAAAATAATTGGGATCCCGGACCTGCGGAATGGCTTTGATTTCTATGATTTCTTTGGAGAACAGTAAAGGTAACCGGTTAATCGTCACATCCTTACCAAAGTAAGACGGGATTTTCTGTTCTGCTTCGCTGGCACGGGGATACCGTATGATTTCGTGGATGGAAACAACTGCTTTCGGGACTTCTGCAAGACTGGGGTCCAACAATTCTTCCATGCCTTTTGTTGGATTTTCCGGGTCACATTCTTCCACACCCATCAGAAGACACGCTGTGCAAAGAGCCAAAAACGGCATACCGAATTTTTTTAATTGTAATTTCATCTTATTCACTCTCCATTAAATTCCCTGTTGTATTGCAAGCCAGGCGATATACGCCGCATATCCGAGAAACAGAAATGCTCCTTTGATTCTTCCCGTTTGTTTTCCGATGAGCATAATCGGAATCAGAGAAAATGTAAAGGCAAGCATTACTGCCATATCCACAAGCGTGATCCCTTTGGAAGCAACCGGCGCAATCAGCGGTGTGATTCCCATGATCGCCAGAATGTTGAAGATGTTGGAGCCGATAACATTCCCCATTGCAATATCGGATTCTCCCTTGATGGCGGCAACGACACTTGTTGCCAATTCCGGCAAGCTGGTACCCAGTGCGATCAAAGTAAGACCGATCACAGCTTCTGATACATGAAGCATACGGGCGATGCGTACCGCTCCATCCACAAAGAAATTGCCGCCCAATATCAATCCGATCAAACCGCCGATACAGAACAGTATCGAAAAGATCAACGGATATTTTGCAACAATGCCTTTTGCTGTTTCTTTTGCCTCATCGGGAACTTCTGTTTCATCATTCTGTTTACCGACTTTGACACTGCGGATGATGAAAAACAGGAGTCCGGCAAAGAAAACACAGCCGGTGATCCAATTGATTATTCCGGTCATATACCAGATTCCCGCAAGAAGCAGGGAGATGAAGCAGAGGAAGGGAATATCAAATTTGATCAAACTTTTATCGTTGTTCAACGGTCTGATCAATGCGCTCAAGCCCAGGATCAAACCCACGTTGCAGATATTGGAGCCGATAATGTTGCCCAGCGCAATATCCGGATTTCCACGGCAGGCGGCGGAGGCACTGACGACCATTTCCGGCATACTTGTACCGAATGCCACAACCGTCAAACCGATTACCAATGGGGAAATCCCCGCTTTTTGGGAGAGCATGACGGCTCCCCGAACCAGATATTCCGCCCCGTAATACAAAAATACGGAACCTGCAACTAAAAGTAATACAGCATAAAGTACAGACATTGTTAAAATCCTTGTTGACTGAGACAGTGGAGGGCACCGCCTTCGTGTAATATTTCACAGCAATCGAGAAGAACGACATCCCGTCCCGGGTAGGCTTCTCCGATAATCTTTGCGGCTTCGGCATCTGCCTTATCCTGACGGTAGGAGGGAACAAGAACTGCTCCGTTTACCAACAGGAAGTTGGCGTAATTGGCTGGGAGTATTTCCCCTTTCAGGGAATACAACGGTTCCGGACAGGGCAGGGGAACTACGGTCAGCAGACTGCCGGATGGCAGACGCATTTTACACAGATCCATAAAATTCTGTTCCAGAACATCATGTTGAATGCCGCCTTTTTTATCGACTGCGGCAAGTACGGCATCGTTCCGGAAGAAACGCGCCAATGTGTCAATATGACCATCGGTATCATCGCCGTTCAAGCCGGATTTCAGCCAACCGACAGCGGTCATACCCAACGCTTCTTTCAGAATTTCTTCCGCCTGTTCTTTGGTTAATCCCGGATTCCGGTTCGGATTCAGAATGACATTTTCCGTTGTCAACAGAAAACCTTCTCCATTGGATTCCAATGCACCGCCTTCACAAATCAGGTCAATGGGAAATATGGGAAAGTCAAACATTTCACTCAAGCGGTACGGGACGGCATCATCCAAATCCCATGGGGAAAATTTAGCTCCCCAGGCATTGTATTTGAATTTTGCAATGGCACACTGACCATTGGGATTCCGCAGGAAAACAGGGCCATGATCCCGACACCAGGCGTCGTTTGTCGGAATATCCAGCAACGTAATCCGCTCCATTACGGCATTGGCAGCATTCAACTGGTCTTTGACACGTTCCTGTTCGGATGCAATACAGTTGATATATAATTTTTCATAACGGGAAATTGCCGCTGCAAATGCGCTGTATGCCTTTTCCATTTTTTCACGGACGCCGATCCAAGTACCCGGGTTCAACGGCCAGGAAAGGTAAATGGCGGATTGATGTTCCCATTCTGCAGGCATGGAATACGCCGCCTGCCGCGGTGTTTTGTCAGTAATGATCATGATAACGCTCCATCAACGGGGAATAAGCATCAATTCTGCGGTCACGGAAAAACGGCCACATCCGGCGGTGTTCTTCGGCTGCGGCAAGATCACATTCAGCATAAAGGATCTCCACTTGATCCCGGGAACCTTCCGCCAATGCGTTTCCGTAAAAATCCAAAATAAAGGAGGAACCCCAGAAGCGGGTCCCGTGTTCCACGCCGATCCGGTTGACAGCCGCGTAATAACAGCCGTTCGCCACCGGGTGGGATTTCTGTACATTCAGCCAGGCATTGCGCTGATTATCCCCCAACTCATCGCTTTCGGATGCAATACAGCCGATTGCCGTGGGGCAGAAAATAATATTCGCACCATCCAACGCCGTCAGACGCGCGGATTCCGGATACCACTGATCCCAGCAGATGATTACTCCGATCCTGCCGAATTTTGTATCCCATGCGCGGAACGGACCATCACCCGGTGCAAAATAAAATTTTTCTTCAAAACCCGGGTCCTGCGGAATGTGCATTTTCCGGTACGTTCCTGCAACGGAACCGTCGGCATCCAGAATCAATGCCGTATTGTGTGCCAATCCCGGTGCCCGTTTTTCAAACAGGGAAAGGATCAGGACAACGTTCAATTCTTTCGCCAATGCGGCAAAGCGTTCCGTCATCGGGCAGGGCAGGGGAACTGCCAAGTCAAAGAAATCAGGATCCTGTTTCCAGCAGAAATATTCGGTCAGGAATAATTCCTGGGTGCAGATGATATTGGCACCGTTTGCTGCTGCTTCCCGAATCCGTTCCATTGCTGCTTTTTCTGCATCAGCCATAGTCGGATAACATTGATCCTGCAGCAAGGCGATTTTAATTTTTTTATTCATTGGTTGAGTCTCCAGTTTCATTCATTGCAACACGTGCATTCATTGCAATGGCAATGGTTGCAGCATCGGCATAGGTCAAGTCGGAACCGGCAGGTAAACCACGTGCCGGGCGGGTGATCCGTACTTGATACGGTTGCAAGCGATTGGATAAATATACCGCAGTTGCCTGTCCTTCCACATCCGGACTGAGTGCCAGAATGATTTCCCGGACCGGCGTTTCCTGCAGCCGTTTTTCCAGAGAAAGGATATTCAGGTTTTCGGCAAATTTACCTTCCAAAGGTGCAATTCTTCCGCCGAGGACATGATACAAGCCTTTGAATTCGCCGGATGATTCGATCACACGGATTTGCGGGGCTTCTTCCACGACGCAAAGAATGGAATGATCCCGGACCGGTGAATCACAAATATAGCATAATCCGTTACCGGTATGATCCGCCAGATTGCCGCATTGTGTGCAGACACCGACTTTTTCATGGAGTGTGCGTAAATTTTCCGACCAGGCGGCAAGGCGTGCTTCATCCCATTGGAAAATCGCTAACGCCATTCGCTCGGCGGAACGCTTCCCGATCCCCGGCAACCCCTTGAGATGCTCCATCAATTCCTGTAATGCTGCGGGAAATTGAAAATCCATGATGTGGAAACCATCCTTTGAATCAACTCAAACCGGGGATATCCATTCCGCCGGTGATGGCGGACATTTTTTCTGCCGCAGCTGCACGGGCAGTCAAAGAAGCAGTATTGACCGCTTCCAGAACCGCCTGCTGCAATGCCAATGTATCGCCGGATGAGGCGAAAGACGGGTTGATATCGACCCGTTTCAGAAGCAGTTCTCCGGAAACAACGGCAGTGACCTGCCCATTGCAGCTTTTTCCGGTATATTCGGAGTTTGCCAATTCGGATTTCATCCGTTCCATATTTGCTTTGAGTCCCTGCATATCTTTCAGCATAGACGCCATTTTTCCAAGATTTCCAAACATGTTCTTACTTTGCTTTCTTTTTCTTATCAATAAGTTGTTTTTTCAAGGTCTGTTCAATTGCCGGGACACGTTTTCCGCCGAGGCGCAAAGCGCGTTCATAAGTCTTGATCCCCTGTTCCGGATTGTTGCGGATTGCATGGATACGGGAAATCGCCATATAGGGTTCCGGACGGTTTACACCGGCATCCGCGGCTGCCCAATATTGCCAGAGTGCGTCATCATATTTTTTCTGATTTTCCAGCTGTTTGCCTTTTGCCATGAGAGAGTCAAACTTTTTGACATCTGCTTTGCGTGCCCGATCCTCTTTTGCATTGGGAACCGTTGTCAGAGTCAGGATTTCTTTCGGCATACCTTTCGCTTTTTCCACTTCCGGCATGGCATGGGGATCATTTCTGCGATACATTGCCAGATCTGCCCGGAGTTTTCTGGATTCAGCCATTGCTTTTTCTGTAACATCACGAGCAATTTGCAGATTTTGACGGTAACGGGTGGCAAGCGCATCGCTTTCCATCAATTTTGCTTTCAATTTATTGATTTCTGCAATTTTTGCTTTCAATTCATTGGCGATGGTATCTGTGGCTCTGATCTGTTTTTCCAATTCATTTTTGGAAACCATGTTCTGATTTTTCTTCCAGCCTTCCAATTCACTTTCGGTACGCTGCAATTTTTTCATCAGTTCATCGCGTTTCTTTTCCATAGCCGCCGTTGCTGCTTTTGCTTTTTTCAATGCAGCTTTCTGTTCCTGAATATTTTTTGCCAATTCCTGATTCTTTTTATTGGCGATTTCCGTTTTTTCTTTCCAGCCGTCACGTGCTTTTTCCGCAGCACGCAATTTTGTGTCGTCCTGTGCCTGCAATCTGATTTTTTCCAGCAATGCCTGTGTGTTCAGCAATTCTTTGGAAAGTTTTTTGTTCTGTTCAGCAAGAGCATTCTTTTCTGCGGTAACCGTTTGAATTGCCTGCCGGAGGTCACCGGAACTGGATTTTAATGCCGTAAGCTGTGTTGTGACACCAGCCTGTGCTGTTTTGACTTTGTTAAGCTCGTCCGTCAACGTTTTTACCCGGGCTGTCAAACGGTTGATTTCCGCCTGAAGTCCAGCCGCTTTCTTCTGTTCCGCATTGACGGCTGCCACTTTCTGAGCCGTCATTTCTTTGCGGAGCTGGTCCAGCTGATTCTGCATTTTTTTATTCAAATCAGATGCTTCATTGGCAGCAGCAACTTTTTGATCAGCCAGTTCTTTCTGCAATTTATCCAACTGATCCCGCAATTGAATATTGAGTTTGGATGCTTCATCTTTGCCGGTGGATGCCTTTTTGAAGTCATCCAGACCTTTTTCCAATTGAGCAATACGGACTTTTGCCGCTTCATCTTTTGTAGCGGCTTCTTTTTTCAGATTGGCAAGCGCCATTTCCAATTCTGCAATGCGGCGTTTGGATGCTTCATCTTTTGCAGCGGCTTCTTTTTTCAGATTTGCCATAGCCGTTTCCATTGCAACGATCTGCTGTTTTGCATTGGCATCCTGTGTGCCGGTATTTTTCTTCAGCTCAGCAATGGCTTTTTCCAACGCAGCAATTTTCTGTTTCTGTGCGGCATTTGTTTTTTCTGCTTCCGCAAGGGCTTTCTGTGCGGCTGCCAATTCTTTTTTTACAGAATCCAGTTCTGCGTTACGTGCGGCAATGATAGAATTCAATTGTTTCAAATCCTGCTGTGCTTTCAGTTTTTCTCCTTCCGCGGCAGCGGTTACTACCGGGATTTTATTTACTTTTTCAGCCAGCAGTTTGACTTTTTCTTTCAAATCCTTATTTTCTGCAGTAAGAACAGAAAGACGCTGTTCGGTCTGACGGACTTTATCCTGTTCCGCAGTCAGCGTTTTTTCTGTTGTTTTCAGTTGAAGTTCATTCTTTTTGTTTTTGTCATTGAGGGATACAACCATGCTGTTCAAACGCATTTCTCTGTTGGATGCGTCATAAAGCTGTTTATCCTTTGCTTTGATTTCGTTTTTGAGTGCTGCAATATCTTTCCGGAGTGCATCTGCCTGATCCCGGAGCTGTTCCGTTTCTGCGGAAAGTTTTTTTGTCGCAGCGGTCTGCCCTTTCTGAAGGGCTTCATTTTCTTCTGTTTTTGCAGCGATTTTCCGGTTTGCAGCTTTGAGTTCTTCCTTCAGAACATCCAGTTTTTCATTAAGATCTTTTTCCATCCGTTTGTATTTTTTCTGGAGTTCTTCCAACAGTTCTCCGGATTTTTGAGCGGATGCAAGTTCTCTGTTTGTTGCAGACAATTTTTGTTTTTCTGCTTCCAGTTTGTTCTGGGTTTTCTGTAATTTTGCCTGCCATTCTTTGCTTTCTTTGCGGAGATCGTCCACAATCTTCAGCAATGCTTCAGAACGAGCCTGTTCTTTTTTGAATGCTTTTTCCAAAGAGGAGGTATCCGCAGAAGCATGATCGGCAGTCTTTTTCATCTCATTGTATTGAAGAACAAGAGCTTCGTATTTCTTTTCAATCTCTTTCTTTTCTTTGAGGAGATCTACGACCTGATCCCGGGCGACTTTGCCCTGTTCCGCCAATTTACGCAAATCAAGATTGATCCGTTCGGATTCCGCCAGACTGTCCTGGAGAGCTTTGATTTTTTCTTTCAGCTCTTTTGTTGCATCCTGCTGGACTGCTGCGGCTGCATTTTTGGCAGCGCCGGAATTCTGAAATTCCAAACGGCGCAAAGCAGTTTTCATTCTTCTGTCAGCCAGAGAAATACGGTAATTGATTACGTTCTTATTCCAGTTCGGATTATTTTTCTTGACTGATTGAAATGCTTTCAATGCACGGCGGTAGCAGTCTGCCGCTTCTTCATTGCGTCCGGCAAGCAACGCTGATTCCCCTGCTTCATAAGATTCAAAACCGGTCCGCCACAAATCCCAATAACGTTTACTCAATTTTGCATCACGTGCGCTGCCGGAACTCTGTGCCGGTAAATCCGCAGGTACAGCAAATGCCAGACAGGTGAGGGCGACTGCCGCAAAATGTAATTTTGTGCGTTTCATCATTTGATTTATCTCCTTTCAGAAAGCGGGATTTCTCCCGTGTAAATGTTCTCGTTTACAAAATAAGGTTCCAATTTCTTCTTATAGGTCGCAGGAACCCGTACTGTTGCATAAAAATCCCCATCCGGGGCGTAATGACTGTTGATGATTTTTCCGTTGGAATGGAGCTGGGCAATCGCCCCGGAATCCCGTGCCGGAATACGTACATATAATAAGGCATTTTTAGATGCCAGTTTATACATGATCTTCTGTTTCAGCTGGTCCAAGCCTTCCCCTGTCACACAGGAGACAAAGACCGCTTCTGAATCCAATGACCGCAGTTTGACTTGCAGAACCGGATCCTGTCCCGCCAAATCCATTTTATTGAATACGACCAGCATTTCTTTCTGGTCCGCTCCCAATTCTGATAACACGGATAATGTGGTTTCCCATTGGCTCATTACCGCCGGACTGCTTGCATCCAATACCAGAACAATAAAATCTGCCAGAACTGCTTCTTCCAATGTTGATTTGAAGGCTTCCACCAGCGAATGAGGCAATTTCCGGACAAACCCCACGGTATCCGTCAAAAGTAATTCCGATTTATCCGGTAATGTCAAATGCCGTGTCGTCGGGTCTAATGTCGCAAAAAGCTGATTCGCGGCGTATGCTTCTGATCCCGTCAGAGTATTGAGCAATGTGCTTTTGCCCGCATTGGTATAGCCGACAATTGCCGCATTGGATATGTTGCTGCGCAAACGGCTCTTCCGTTGAACCGAACGCTGTTTGCGTACTTCCGCAAGTTCCGCTTCCTGTTCCGAAATCCGCTGTTTCAATGCCCGGCGGTCCGTTTCCAACTGAGTTTCCCCGGCACCGCGGACAACGGTTCCTCCGCCCCCGCGCTGACGGGAGAGGTGGCTCCATGCGCCGGTCAACCGGGGTAAATAGTAACGGTTGCGTGCCAATTCCACTTGCAGAACCGCTTCTTTTGTCCAGGCACGGGAAGCAAAGATATCCAGAATTACTTCCTGCCGGTCAATGACATGGCGTTTGCAAAGCCGTTCCAGGTTGCGCTGCTGAGATGGGCCGAGGGGGGAGTCAAATACAATGACATCCGCCTGTGCTTCTGCGGCAGCCTGGCTGATTTCCTCCGCTTTTCCGGAACCGACATAAAACCGGGGATTGATTTCCCGAATGGATGCACAAAGTTCCCCGCAGGTTTCCAATCCGAGAGTCCGGACCAGTTCCTGCAATTCCGCCAAATGCTCACGCACATCCGCGCCGGTTTCCTGACCTTCTGCCAGACCGACGAGGAATGCTTTTTTTGTGATCTCTTTGGTTTCTTTTGCTTCGTACATGGAGTATTATATCCCTTGTATCAAATGGATTCCATATAAAGTTTTCTGTACTTGATAAAATAGCCCAGACCGCTGGAAATGGTGATTACCATAACAACGCCCATAAAAATCCACCACATCCAGGCAAACGGCTGTTTGTGAACATCGAAATCGAGAAAATGAATCCAACTCAAACCGCCGATTGCAAGAAAGATCATTTGCAGTGCCGTTTTCAATTTACCCCACCGGTCCGCGGCAATGATCACACCTTTGGCAGATGCCAAAGTACGCAACCCGGTCACAACAAATTCGCGAGCCAGAATAATAATCAGGAACCAGCCGGGGATCAAGTCATAAGACACCATCATGGTATAAGTGGCAAGCACAAAAATCTTGTCAGCCAACGGATCGACAAGACGGCCGAAGTCACTTTCCACTTTCAATTTCCGTGCAAGATAACCATCCAGCAGGTCAGTAAGTGCGGCAATGACCGCCACGATCAAGGCGATCACATGGCAAATGTATGCGGTGTTTTTGCTGACCTGGAAGGTGAAGTTTTCCCCGGTATCAAAACTGGAAAGCAAAACAAAGATGAATACCAGAATGATCCGGCTGACTGTGATTTGATTTGGAATGTTTTTCATTATATCCTCTCTCTGTTATAATGATTTTGCATGTAATTGATAGGCTTCTGCACGGGTAACTCGAACCGGAATGATACTGCCTCCGGCCGTTCCGTCCAAACCTTTGAGTTTTACTGTATTATCAATATCCGGCATATCGTACAGGGTGCGGCCGGTTCCTGTGCCGTCACCGTAATCTGCATCCACGATCACTGCGGTTTCTTCATTCAGCAATGACTGATTCCGGAGCAATGAGATTTGTTTCTGCAATTTTTCCAATTCTTTTTTACGGGCATTGGCGATTTTTGCCGGAACCTGATCTGCCATCGCATAAGCCGGTGTTCCTTCTTCCGCTGAATAAGCAAAGACACCCATGCGCATAAATTGCTGCTCTTTGACCAGATCTGCCAGCTTTTCAAAATCTTCTTCCGTTTCGCCCGGGAAGCCGGTCATCAGAGTCGTGCGAAGTGCAAATCCGGCTGCATTGACATCATCCAGAACTTTACGCAATGCAGTTTCTGAAATATGACGGTTCATTCTCTGCAAGACCGGATCGGAGATATGTTGGATCGGCATTTCCAGACAGGGGGCAATACGGTCACAGGCTTCCATTGTTTTCAACAATTTCTTTGTGACATGTGCCGGATGCAGATAAAGGACGCGGAAAAAGAAATCGCCATCCAGTTTATCAATGGATTTCAATAAGTCAGGCAGCAGGGAAGTTTTACCGAGGTCCTTGCCGTAGGATGCAGTATCCTGTGCTATGATCATCAATTCTTTGACCCCGTTCGCCACCAGATTTTCCGCTTCTTTCACGACGGAATCCAGCGGACGGCTTGCCAACGGACCGCGGATCGTCGGGATCAAACAGTATGTGCAGCAGTTGCAGCAGCCATCCGCAACCCGGAGCCAGGCATAATGGGCAGGTGTCAATTGGAGCCGGGGTGCATCCGCATCCGGTGACAGTGTCCCGATTGTCTGTTTTGCGCGCAATGCTTCAGCCACGGTACCGATTGTTGAAATTTCGCCGGGTTGCAGCCAGGCATCCACGCAGGTATAAGCTGGCATGAATTCGTTATTTTTATCCCATGCGGGGAAACAACCGCCGACGATGACGAGACGGCCTTTTTTCTGTTTTTTCCATTGTGCGGCATAGGTAAGATGTTCTGCGACTTCTTCCCGTGCGGAACGGAGAAAAGCACAAGTATTGATAAACAGAATATCGGCATCGGCATCATCATTGGCGAGTCCGAAACCATGGAGCAGCAAAGATGCAGCAGCATGTTCTGTATCGACAAAATTTTTAGCGCAGCCCAAACTGATCAGTTGGACGAGCGGCATTTTTTCAATTTTTTTCTGTTTTTTCATGGGTGTTTCTTTTATTTATATATTAAAACACCCTAATGTAGCACACATTTTCTATTTTGGCAATTGGAAATGTACTTTTTTTTGAACTTTTTTTGAACTTTTTTCAATCTGTTGACTTTTTTTCTTGTCTCTGCTGCTTTAATCCTGAAAAAATATCCAAAAATATATCACGGCAAATATAGAGAAATGCTGCCATGGATAACGCAAAAACACCATATCCGGTCGGTTCGATCCAGAGAAGAAGGAACAGGACGGAAAAGATCACATAAGACAATACATTGCGTGCTTCCTCATTATTTTTCTGTTTCCGGTAAAAATAATATTCCACGGCAAAGGATAAAGCAAACAATGTTGCAATACAGATTCCTGTAATCGTCAGGATTTCCGCATTTTTGCCGGTAATGCCCCATGGTCCGTCTGTGTTGATCCATTTTTCCGGGATCCACGTGCATATCATTGTGATACAGGAAAGAATACACAGGATCAAACGCCAGTTACGCCAATTTTTCATTTGATACCAGAGTGGACATGCCGCAATCGTCAGAGCCAAAACGGGGAAAATCGGCATGATGAAACGGATTGCATGATTGAACGAGCCCATGTAGACACAATAAAAAAAGAGAGCCGGGAAGCACCAGAGGGTTGAAAATTTCTGCAATTCTTTTTCACGCAGAAAGAGCAAGGAGAGAAATGCGGGGAGAAACCAGGCCTTATGGCAGGTATAGAAAAATTGGATGATTGCCGGTGCTACATTAATTGTCCAACCAACATCTTCTTTCGGATGAAGGGAATAGGCTGTGGTGAATGGAGAACCGAACTGAACGGTATTAATAATCAATTGCGGTGAAAAAATCAGAATAAAAACGATTCCTGCCGGGAAAAGCCAGGTAAAGTATTCTTTCCAATTCTGTAAATTTTTATATTTGAGAACAAAAAGAAAGAATAATGCGGGCGCATAAAGAATATTGTTCATACGTATGAGGCAGCAGAATGAAAATATCACTGCAATGATAGCCAAATTGATTTTCTTTGCCGGCAGCAGTAGCAACAAACATGCAGTCAATATAAGAAACATCGTCGCAGGTGTATCACTCATGGCATTAAAACCCAACCAGGAGTAAAGGTTGTAAAGGGGATATCCGATATCGTATGTTGTCCATAGAGGATACGAAGCCGAAATATAGTTTTTAAAAATACCCGTTGTATCATTGACCTGATATCGGAATTGCCAGAAAAATACCAAAGTCAAAAACAGCAATATTGCGGAGAATGCCTTATTGTGTCCTGAAAATTTTCTGCCGATAAGGTATAAACTGTAAAACATCAATGGAGAAATTACAAGCAAATTAAAAACATGAAAGGGATAATAAAAATCAAGGAAGTCCGCGGTTCCGGTAAAAATGAGGAACGGGATATAGAGTAATGGGTGTCCGATGGTATAACTCCATTGTTTTGTAAAATCCCAGTCTGCAAGTCGTTTTGCTATATCATAGTAAACACGCTCATCAATAGGGTTTTGAATCAGGTGACCGGATGCGCCGTAGGCATAGCCGATGAGTCCCGCGCAGAATAACAGAATACTGATACCCGGCAATAGATAAGTCAGAAATTGTTTTTTATGTTTGATAAAACAGAGAAATGCGGTCAATATCGCCCCTGCAAGACAGAATAATGCTTGCGTGCATAATGTTTTGTTCTTGCGTAATATAATTTTTCCCGTTTTCTGTTGATATTCAAATCCCGGGGCAGCCCATACGGATTTTTGCCCGGGTGGTGTAATTTCATACATAGGGGAATCAATTAAAAAAATGCCCACATAATATTGAAATCGTTTTATATTTGTGACTTCCACTTGCATTTCTTTTTGTACAATTAAAACTGCTGATGTCGTCGGATCCGGCACTTTATAGAATGGTGTGTTCTCTGGCAATACGATATTTTTTGCAGAAATGGACAAAATCCATGCAAAAAAGAAAAACAAAAAAA
>JAFVSW010000335.1 GCA_017503545.1 Lentisphaeria bacterium
ATCACCGGTATTCTCTGTGCGCTCATGATCTTCCTCATGATCTCCACAGATACCACTTACATGCACTCCTGGGGTTCTATCATTGCGCAGGATATCGTCCTCCCGCTCCGTAAGAAACCCTTTACTCCGAAAGAACAGATCAACTGTCTGCGTTACATCATCGCCGGTGTGGCTGTCTTCGCATTCCTCTTCAGCTTCTTCTTTGCACAGATGGACTACATTCTCATGTTCTTCGCCATCACCGGTGCAATCTGGGCTGGTGCAGGTCCGGTGATCACGCTCGGTCTCTACTGGAAAAAAGGTAACGTCTTCGGTGCTTTTGCATCTCTCATTACCGGTTCCGGTATCGCTCTGCTCGGTATTCTCTGCCAGCAGACATGGCCGAAATACATCTATCCCTACTTTGTAAGACATGACATGGTGGAAGGCGTTACCAAGTTCTTCTGGAACGTTTCCAAACCCTTCCACCCCTATGTCAAATGGGAAGTTACTCCCTATGAATTCCCGATCAACTCTACTGAAATCGGCTTCATCGGTCTGCTTTCTTCCGTTGCCATGTATGCGTTTTTCTCTCTCATCACATACAAGAAAGACTACAACCTGGATAAATTGCTCCATCGTGGTCAGTATGCTGACGGTCCGGTACCCGAAAAAATTCCGTGGTCCTTCAAAACCGTCTTCCAGAAGATCATCGGTATCGACGCACAGTACACCACTGGCGATAAGATCCTGGCATGGTCCGTATTCATCTGGTCCTTTGTCTATGGCTTCTCTCTCTGCTTCCTCGGTGTTGTGATCTGGAATGCAATCTACAAATGGCCGAACCACTGGTGGGCAATCAAGTTCAATATCACCGGTATTATCATTCCTGTGATCATTGCCATCGTCTCCACTGTCTGGTTCTCCATCGGTGGTACGAAAGACTTGATCCAGCTCTTCAAAGACCTGAAAAACAAGAAAGACGACTACACCGACGACGGTACTGTCTCTCATGACGATGATGACGATGCACCGAAAAAGGAAGAAAAAAAAGCATAATTGATCCTCTTTCACAACGCTGAATAAGCACTCCAAGGCTTTCCCGCAGAGCAATCTGCCGGAAAGCCTTTTTTATTGCACTGACCACTAAACACTAAACACTGACCACTAATCACTAACCACTAACCACTAATCACTAATCACTGCCCACTATATGTGCATTCTATTTTTCGATTTAATAAAAATATACACATATATGTTCAATTGAAAAAATATTTCCACTAATTATATTACAACAAACAGGACAGGAGTTAATACGGTATGGAAAGAGGCGAAAAAACAGAAATTGTATTGGAATATCTCCGGAATGGGATCGCATCCGGCAAATGGACTCATGCTCTGCTGCCAAAGGAAATGGATCTGGCAAAGCAGTTCGGCGTTGCCAGGGGAACAGTCAGACGGGCATTTGACCATTTGGTATCGGAAGGACTTGTAAGCCGTAAAAAACATTACGGTACAGTCCTGAACGAACAAACATTAAAAAGTCATTGTATCTGTTCCGTTATACGTGCCAGCGGTCATTTCTACAGTGATATATTTGATTCGTTGCAAAAAAAAATTACCCGGAACGGTTACCGGATGCAGCATATTGATGTATATGGCTATGATAAACCGAAAATGCGGAAACATATATTGCGCGGGGTCAATCACCTGTTATCTCTCCCGAATGCAGATAAATTTATTCTGGATGGCTATATTTTCAACGATTACCCCCGTTACAGTGATATATTAAAGAAAAAACCGGTATTCTTTGATTTTTTTGACAATATCCCACCGGACAATGTCACAGGGGTATTGATTGATTATGAGGAAGCCGGAAAAATCGGGGCAAAATATTTGTTACAGGCTGGCTGCCGCCATCCCTTATTGATTCTGGGAGACAATCCGGCGGTAAAAAAACGCTATACACCGGAATGTTTTGCAAAACACAAAGTAAAACAATTTATCAATGGTTATTCAGAAGTGCTGAAGCAAAATGGATTTGATCCGATGTTATACATCTATTATTCAACTCTTGATAAAAAAAGCATACTGGATCAACTGTATGAAATCTTCTCCACGCCGTCATGCCGTCCGGACGGGATCTTTGCTGATAGTGACACCTTTATGGTTCGCATTCTGCGCATAGCAACCGAATGTGGTTATACACCCGAACACCTGGTCGGCTGCTATGATACCCCATGGAGCCGCGGAGATGGTGGTTTTACTTTTCCAAGTATACGCATTCCTGCAGAAGTTTGTGCGGAAGAATTACTGAATCAGGTTATGCTGCCGCCCCATTTACGAAAGAATATTTTTATAAAACCGGAAACTTTATAAACAAATCAGGAAAGGATCACTATGAGAAAACATTTTACACTCATCGAACTGTTGATCGTAATTGCCATCATCGCAATATTGGCTGCCATGCTGCTTCCTGCGCTGCAATCCTCCAAAGGGCAAGCCAAAAAGATCAATTGCATCAGCAACATGAAACAAGTCTGTTTGGCGGCAAACAATTACGGTGCAAACAACAATGATTATCTTCCATCCGCTTCAAAACATGGAGTATACGCAAGCTATAATTGTCCCTGGTATCAGTTGATCGAAGGAAAATATCTTGGGAAAGATGTGGCAGCATGCCCGGCAGATAAAGATTACAGGGTATTTTATAACTGGAATAAATTTACGGATATGCAAAGCAGATGGACCGATTTCGGAAAGATCACATACGGCTGGGAACGATCTGCCGGATATTGGGTCAATAATACGAATAAAACAATCTATGCGATCCGCCAATCCAAACTGAAACGCCCTTCCATTGTCGGAATCATATATTGTACCGGCGGGACAGCAAAAACTTATAAAATATACGGTTATGACAGTTACAGTACCAATTTGGATGCCAGTCTCGGGCTATTCAATGTAGAAGTCGCATTTCCACGTTGGGATACCGTTCTGGCAAATCATAAAAGAGATTTGCTGGTAGGTTTTGCAGATGGAAGTGCCAGGAATCTCGGTAAAATGGTTCCCATGTCAACATGGCAAGAAATGTATAATCATTTCTCCAAGAGAGGTTTACTGATCCGCCATTCAGATATATACAACAAATAATACAAGGATTTTGAAATCATGAAAAAAATTCTCTTTATTCTCTGCTTTGCAGGGACATTTCCTCTCTTTGCAGGCTCGATCAACGTCAAAGACTACGGCGCACTCGGCAATGGTAAAAATGATGATACTGCCGCCATAAGAAAAGCTGCAGACCATGCCGTAAAAAACTCAAAAGATGGATTTACGCCAAAAACACTGTATTTTCCGTCAGGGACCTATACGATCAACGGTTCAATCAAACTCAAAAATGTTTCTCTGAAAGGAAATAACGCATTATTGTTTCAGAAAAAAAAGGATGCAGTAACATTTGAATATACCGATTTCTGGCATGTCCGTGTCAGCGGTTTGACATTCCGTGGTGGAAAAGGGCATATTGTTGCCAATAATGACAATCTGGATAAAAGTCTCTTTTTTGTGGATCATTGCAAATTTTTCCATTCGTCCGGTACCGCTCTGCAAACAAAAAAAGGAGCGCAAAGTACATTATTCACCATATCAAATTGTGAATTTATCCGCTGTATGTGCGCTATCGACAGCGATTGCGATTGGACGGTCATCCGTGATACCTGGATCATGAATCCGGAAAATATGGCAAACTCCGCCGTAATCGTCAACCGGCATGGATATATGACCGTTGACAATTTACTTGGGGTACCGCTTTGCAACGGAAGAAATCAGCGTTGGATCGATAATTATGCGTTTCTGACCGCAACCAATTGCCGTTTCGGCGGGGAAGGCGGCGGTTTTACTGCAGTTTACAATTTTGCAAAGTACAAGAATCCCCCTGCCCTTCCTATGACCGTTGTATTACGGGAATGTGAGGTGGATTCCCATACCAGTGGCTTGCAGAATGGTGCAGTATACTGTGTTGAAGTTCCGAATCTGATCGCGCTTGAAAATTGCAGAGCCACATTTTCAAATGGTATCGTCGTCAGAAAAGACCTGGATTTGCAAAACTATTTTTTCGGCTCAAAAAACGATTTTGCTTACATCGCCAGGAACAACGTCGGCTTCAAAGAAAATATGATTCCGGAAGGACTTGCAAAACCTGTCGTCCGCCCGCTTCCTTTTCCGGCAGGATATCTCTCCGATAAAATGGTGGCAGAAAAAATCAAAGCATACGTTCCAACTGCCCTGACAAAAAGTCAATGCGAAGTCGATGCGTTGACACAGCCTGGAGCAAAATTGGTTCTTGCCAACCGGATGGATGGATCAACCTTCTTCAATAAAGATTTGCTTGCCATTGTTCGGGAAAAAGGACCGGCATGTATTATGCGCCGTACTCATGATAAAACCAATGATGCGCCGTTTGCAGAATTACAACATGTAAAAGTCGATCTTGACAAAACACCGTACATTCTGCTGGATATGCGATCAAAAGACTACGGCGAATTTGCAATCAAGTTCATTGATGAAGCGACGGGTAAAATGTACGCATGGACAGCCCAGCAGCGAACCGTTCAAAAAATGGAAGTAAATATTTCCAAAGCGATTCCGGAGTTATCCGGAAAAAAGACCTTTACGTTCCGTATTTATTACATTGGCAGAAAATATTTTCACCGTAAAGGAAATACACCACATCATTTCTTGTATTCGGATGCAGGAAGTGTGCTGGAAATCCATGAATTCGGATTCAATTCAAAACCTGTACTCAAAAAGAAGAAATAAGGTAACATAATGAAAAAGAATCTGTTGATCGCTCTTTTCTTTTCCGCAGTTTCCCTCTTCTCTGCCGATTTCAATGTAAAAAAATTCGGTGCAAAAGGAGACGGCAGAACCGATGATACGAAAGCCATTCAGGCGGCATTCACTGCCGCCGCAAAAAGTGTCAGAAGCGCAAATTCTTACGGTAAACATCCGAAATCAAGCTATTACGGCTCCGGACCGACGGTCGTTTTTCCACATGGAAAATATAAAATTTCATCAACAATCAAAGTCAATAACTACGTCAATTTTTCCGGTGTCAGCGGCACCCCCATGTTGATTTGGGCTGGCGGTGAAAAAGGGGTAATGTTCAGCATTGCCGCATTTCGTACAATCGTGGAAAAACTGATCTTTGTCGGGAGCGGTGTACAACTCCATTTCAGCAATAAAAATATTGATAAAACCATGGTCACCGTCCGTGACTGCCAATTTTTTTATGCCGCAGATATTGCAATCAAACTCGAACCTGCCCAAGGAGCAGATCATCTATCGACACAAAGTTTGATCGAAAATTGTCTTTTCTCCAAAAATTTCCGCTGTATACAAAATTATGGAGATCTAATGGAGATCCGGAACGTATGGGTAGATCAGATACAACCTTATATGGCTGACGGCGCAGCATTTATAAACAAATACGGCACTATGCGGATCGCGTTTTCCTGTCTGACTCCATCCGCCAATCCCGATAAGGGCCCGCTGTATTATCATAATGCCCGGTGGGTTGACAATTATCAGCGTTTTGAAGCCCATTCGGTCCGGTTCGGCGGAGAAGGCGGCGGTATCCCAATCTGTTACAATTTTGCAAAAGCAGCAACAAAACACCCTGCAACAGATGGCGGTAGAATCGCCATATATAACAGTTTGATCGCCTGTGGACAGCAACGCAGGGAGAACGGTGCCGTGATCCGTCTGTTCCATCTGCCGTCTCAAATCACGATCCGTGATTGCTATGGAATCGGTGTAACGCCCCTGATCGTTTTGGATCCGGCATTGAATATTGCAGAAGAAAAAAAGAAAAATCCAAACGGATTGAGGAATGCCAGATATCACATTTCAAATACGCTTTTTTATAATCGGAAAATCAATGCGATACCGGTAGAATTGAAGCCATTCTTCACATCAGATTCCGATTGCAGTTTTGAAAAAATTCCCCCACGTCCGATCCCCCGCAACATCACGGATACCAGAAAAAAGAAATAATCAACGCCGCAAAGAACTGAAAATAAATGCGGGGCAGAAAACTTTTTGTGATGAGTTTTCTGCCCCGCATATCATTTAACGCAGTTAAAAGCAATAACGTTTATTTGGCAAACACTGCTTTCAACAGTTTTTCCGTTTCACGATTTAATTCACTTTCATCCCGCTTGCCCCAGCCATGACCATAACGGGGATAATTCAACATTTTCTTTTCGCCTTTGAGATTGTTATAAGCGGCGTAGACAGACATGGGTTCGCACATGGAGTCATAGAATCCAACTGTCACGAGAGCCGGGCATTTGACAAATGCAGCAAAGTTGGCGGCATCGAAGTATTCCGCATCCTTATCAAAGGTTTTGGAACGATTCGGCGCAGAACGGAGAACCTGCGGCCAACCGGCACGGCGTCCGGCATCATACGCATTGTGGTCACACAACGCCGGAACGTCAGCACTGACGCACTGGATCAACGGATTCAATGCTGCGAGAATAAAGGCAGAACCGCCACCCTGACTGCGTCCGACGGCTGCAAGGTGTTTGCCATCCCATTCCTTGACATTCATCATGGAATAATCCATCATACGCATCATACCGAGAATAGCTTTGTAATAGTAATAAGTTTCCCGGGACTGTGCGCCTTTGAGGTAATACCACGGTTTATTGAATTCCATATAATCCGCATGTTTCGGGAACAGCCGGTCAAAGACGGTGATCGTAACCTGGATTGCATTGGAACGTTTGAATGCGCCCCAACCGTAATTTCCTGCCGGGGGAACAGTAAAGACCATGGGCAGCTTGCCTTTTGCATTCAGCGGGACAGCGATCGTGCAATAGCTTCTGGTACCACCGAAGTTGGCAAAAGAGATCCACTGAAAATGATGTGTATTTGTCTTATAATCTTTTACGACTTTGAAATCCGCCGGAACTTCCTTATTCATTTTTGCATACTGTCCGTACCAGTAAGTGATCAAATCTTTGGGAGCGGGACGGCCGGCTTTGATTTTTTCCGGGCTGAAGGCAGCTGCCACATTGGCGGAATGTTGTCTTTTCAGAATATACTTGCCGTTTTTATCCTGGATGGCAATGTGCGCTCTGTAAAAACCCGGTTTATCCATGGTGGCATCAAACTTGACCGGACCTTTTGCCAGATCGAACTTGAGATTCGCCTTGGGGAAACCATTGTAAATGGGGTAAATGGTTACGGTACCTTGGGTAATGACTTTGCCATCCAGTTTCGGCTCCACTGTAAAATGTGCAGTTTCACCGACTTTGTACATAAAATCAGGGCGATCGGCATTGATGACGGCATCCACTTTCGGTGCCGGTTTGCCGGTGATTGCATAATTGAATTTTGTGATCTTGATTTCGGAACCGGCGTACATTGTCAAACGGGGACGAATGATTGTGGTATCATTGCTCTTGACCGGCAATACGACCTTGATTTCCTGCGGAGTATCAGTCAATTTCAATGCTTTGCTCTGCTGCGTACTGAGATTGAAACCGGACTTGTATTCGTAGCAACCGATATCCACTTTACCTTTACCGGATGCCGTCAAAGTAAATTCGATCTTCTGCCCTTTTACGCCTTTTTTACCGGCTGCACAAAAGTAGTACCAGGCACCGCTTTTGTTTCCTTTGAGGGTGATGGAATTACCGTCAATCTTTATGGATTCGGGATTCTTTTTGAGCTGATCCCCGTTAGTGGGGCTCCATCCCTGCAACGGGTTGGCACAGAGAACGACCGCAGAAACTGCGGCAAAAAGGGTCAATACAAATTTTGTTTTCATAATTACTGATAACCCCTTATTTTACTTTTTTGCAGGAGCCGATGCGGGAGCAAGGACTTTCACCGCAAAATTCTTGACAACGATTTGAGAATCGGAATCGAGAATAAAAATCGGACGAACTATTTTTGTTTCTCCGGAAAGAACATCCAATACGATTTTCTGTTCCGCAGCTTTGTCAGTCAGGACCACGTTTTTCACCGTCAAACGGGAAGTATTGAAACTGCCTTTGTATTCGTAGTAACCGACCTGAACTTTTCCTTTACCGGAGGCAGTCAGAGTGATTTCCACCTTCTGCCCTTTTACGGCATTCAACGGGGCAGACGGTTTGAAATACATCCATTTCATTTTGGGAATACCGGTCAGTGTGATACTGTCGGCGGCGGCTTTGATCATGTTGGGATTCGCTTTAACAAGATCAGACCGGGTGGGACACCAGCCCTTCAGCGGATTGGCGCAAAGGGTAACGGTTGCCAGAGACATGACTGCGAACAAAAGAATTTTTTTCATGATAACATCCTTTGTTATTTTGTTTGTTGATATTACGGATACAACCTATTATAGCACGCGAAACACTGTTTTTCAAATCTCAACAGCAAAAAGTTGCAAAGATTCTTGCAATTTACATGGTATTGCTATGCTGTAACAGGTGTATTATTTATTTTTGCATTTCAAAATTCTGCGGAGATCGCGCCACACCATTTTCGGGCGGCGATATTCATCCAGCAGACCTTTGTTGTTGAAGCCGCGGGGTCTGGAAATCGCCATCACATTGTTGATATAAGTATTGGCATTGGCAAAATGCCACAATGCCAAGCCCATACAGCGGGGATCCGTCAGGACTTTATCCAATACCAGACAACAGAGGTCAGACTGATATTCTTCCGACCAGCGGATGCCGGAATGATCGCCGTAAATGGCAGAAGCCCCGATTTCACTGATCATAAACGGTTTCTTGTCGGAAATATTTTCTTTCAGATATTTGTCGATGGTCGGGATTACATTTTCCAAACCTTCATCCGAATACCAGCCGGGGTAAATATTGATCGCCTGAATGTCGCAAAATTCCATCCCCAAATCTTTTGCAACACGGTTACAGGCAAAGGTGGCAGGGCGTGTCGGATCCATCCGGTGGCAGATATCCACATACCGTTTGATCACATCCCGGACTTCCGGATGTTCGCTTGAACATTCGTTGAGGAATCCATGAATGATCAGAGACGGATGATTGATGCTGTTGCGGATGGTGATTTCCAACTGTTCCGCCAAAGTTTCCACGAACACGGAATTTTCCAGAAAATCATCCGGCACTTTGCCATTGCCCCATTGGGGTTTGTGACAATTTCCCCATGCCAGCGGTTCTTCCCACACCATCAAACCGAGACGGTCGCACATGTCAAACAGAAATTCACGTTGAGGATAATGACTGCCGCGGACAAAGTTATGTCCGGCTTCTTTCAGCATGATCAAGTCTGTTGCAATCAAAGATTCCGGTGTGGCGGAACCGAATTCGGGGTGACTTTCGTGGCGGTTGACCCCGATCAATTTGATTTTTTCCCCATTGAGCAGCAGATCGGGTCCACTCCAATCCAGAGTACGGATCCCGAACACAGCATCTTTTCCGTTGATCGTTACCGTATGGAGATTGGGAGTATCCGGACTCCACACTTTAAAATTGGGAACATTGCAGCGGAACACCTTTTCCGTCGGCATCGTTTTGTATTCCACGCCATCGAAAGCGATCTGCAAGGTGGCAGCGGCGGTTTCCACATGGATCTCCACTTCCCCGGTTTCATGAGAAAGGGGGAAAACCTGAATGGAACGGATCTCATCCACTTCCACTTTGGTCAATGTCACATGGTCAAAAATACCGCCGAAGGGATAAAAGTCATAAAAATCCCGGAACAGGGGATGATCTTCTGAAAAATTATCGGTGCGGATCACGATTTCAACAGTGCCTTTTTCTGCCGGGAATTCCACTTCGGTGGGAGACCATGCAAACGGAGAATCTTTTTTCATTTCTCCATTGATAAACACAGCGGTCCGCATACCGGACGAAGCGATCCGGAGACGATAAACGCCATTTTCGGCGACAGTAATATTCTTTTTGTACCAACCGCAGCCTCTTTTGGAATAATACATTCCGGCGACATCGAAACAACCGGGCACGGACATTGCAGAGTTGTAGCATGGAACATCATCACGGGCCGCAGTAAACGCGAAATCCCAAACGCCATCAAGATTTGTCATAATATTTCTCCTAAAAACGATTTGACATTATTTAAAATATAGTGTAAATTACGCCATAGTCAAACGTAAAGAATGATAATTTTGTAACAAAAAATAAGGTTTTTGTAACAATGAATATTTTTAAGCAGCTGACAACCGCAACGGGCGTTCACAAAACCGGAATATTCATTCGTTCGATCGGACATTATTTCATCAAAGATCCGGAGCCGGATAAATATGCAGACTTTGCGGAAATATTCTGGTGTCGTTCCGGCAGTGCGGTATTTTACGATCATGAAGGAAACGTCCACACGCTGAAAAAAGATATGGTCTGGTATTATCCGCCGGGTTCCCGGCATAAGATCCGCCCGGATAAAAACGGGATCAATTACCGTTGGCTGACCATTGAAGGTGAAGATGCCGAACTTCTGTTCAAAACGCTCCAGATCACTCCCGGTTTAAATCCTGCAGGCAAATGCCCGGATGAATTATTTGCATCGGTGGAATTGCATCTGCACGATCCGGATATGCACCATCAAATGCGTGCGCTAGCCAGCGGTTTTGAGATTCTGACAAAAATCGTAACACCGGAACATCATATTCCGAAAATCGCGGAACAGGCAAAAGAAATCATCCAGACCAATTACAGTCAGTCGGATCTGAATGTGGAAATGCTTGCGGAACAATTGCATATCCACCGGGTCAGTCTCAGCCGTATATTTACCAATGCACTGGGGATCTCGCCGGTAAAATATCTATCCCAAACGCGCATGCATGCGGCAATGGAACTGCTTTCCTCCACGGAATTGACAATCAAAGAAATTGCGCTCCAATGCGGCTTTACCTCAGATGGATATTTTGTCAAAATGTTCCGGGAACAAATGAAACAGACGCCCCGGGAATTCCGTCTTCTGTACGGGAAAAAAGATCTTGTCTGACACGGCAAAAAATTTTTGAAAAAAAATTGAAATTTTTATTTGCATTTTTCAGGAGTGCGATTATACTACACCATATCAGGGGTATCTCTTATAACGGCACATATATTCATCCCGGGTCATCCCGGTTTTGATGTATCTGAGAATTCCAATCATCCACAGATAAAAATATGAGGGCACCGCCGCAATAACAGCAAAACTGTTTTACGGTGAAGAGCTTGATCAAACAACGATTTAACATTCTCTTAGAATATCAAGGGAGTTTTGTCGTCGCTTGATCACACAACCCGGCACAAAAAAAATCAAAAAATAACGAAAGGACAAAAAACGATGATGACAGGGAAAATGTTTCCTCTGCTTGTGCTGGCATCCTTCATTCCGGCACAGGCTCTCCATGCCGTTGTTCAACCGGCAAATGCACCGACAACCGCTACCGTCAAATCAAAAACGGGCACCGGAAACAAAACGATTGTCTGTTCCGGGATAAAAGAAATCAATGAAGGCTTGCAATTGACATTCCGTGATCTGACCGGAGAGAGAGTGATATTTCATGCAGATAATACTACGCAGGCAAACGTTGAAGTCATTCCGGCACTTGCAAAGGGTTTGAAATGTTCCTTTCAAAACGATAACATTTATCTGGAAGGCGAATTCCAGCCGCTCACCCGGTATACGATCCGTATTTCCGGCACACTCCGTTCCGTTTCCGGCAATACCCTGAAACAGAATCTTGAAGTGCAGCATAAAACAAGTGAATTGCCCCCCTATTTGCGTTTTCTTACAAACGGAGTGTATTTCTCACCCGGGGCAAAAAATTTCAGTATTCCCTATTCACTCCGTACAGTAAAAAAATATCAGTTGAAAATTTCCCGTTTGTATGACAGCAATCTGAATGAATCGGTTCTGAATTCTGACAGCAACATTCTCAACCTCGGAGAACCGGTCGTTGATACCACGATCACCACCCCGAAATCCGCCATGCAGCAAACAATGTATTACGGCAATCTGGATTTGAGCCAATACATCAAAAACAGAAAGAAAGGCATTTACGCCGTCTCTATCTCTGACCCGGAACGTTTTACAGATGACTGGCAATACAGCAATCGGGAAGACAAACGGCTCGTCATTGTAACCGATCTGGGCGTTTCCGCTGCGGTGGATTCCGCAAAAGGATACGCCATGATCGCAGTACAATCTCTTTCCGATGGCAAAGCAGTCAAAGGCGCAACCGTTCACGCAATCTCCAATAAACGACAGGTGATTGCCCGTGGCGTGACCGGGAAAGATGGTATTCTGAATCTGGAATTCTCCAAAAAGTTCAAGGAACAGAATCACGAATATTTTTCCCATTTCATCATTGAAAAAGGCGATGATAAAACCGTATTCCATCCGGACGCCGGTATGAACCTGCCTCTGGCACAGAACTTTATCCGTTCTCTTGCGGATGAACCAAACGCATTCGTTTACGGGGAACGGAATCTGTTCCGTCCGGGTGAAACAGTCCGCGTTTCCTCCTTCATCCGCCAGATGAATAAAGGAAAGAGTGCTGTTCTTGCCAACGCTCCGCTTAAATTTTTCCTTTACAGCATTGATTCGCAGACCATTCTTGATACACGTATGGTCCGTACTGACAAGTATGGATATACCTCTATGGAATTCAAATTGCCGCCCCATGCCGCATTGGGATCTTATCGTGTGTATTGCGGGTTGACAGATAAAGATGATTACGGTTCTTTCCATTTCAAAATCTCCAATTTCATGCCGGACCGGATCAAAGTCAGTTTGAAACCGGAGAATGACTTTATAACCGGGAACAAAAGTCTGACTTTTACGCACAATGTCAATTACTATTTCGGCCCGGCAGCAGAAAACGTAACATACCGTTTTTCTGTACAGGATCAGGGCCCGTTCATGCCGGACCATTTCAAAGGCTGGACAGTCGGCGATAAAGCAACGGCGGGCAACCGGACAAAACCATTCAATGCCAGCGGCAGTAAACTGGCAAAAAAATCACACCTGATCTGGCCCGGTTACAAAACCAAAGAACCGGTAAGCACTCCGGTACAAATGATTGCAAGTCTCCGGGTAAACGAACCAGGAGGACGCAGTGTGACCGGATATGCACCGTTTGTGTATTATCCGACTTATCAATTTATCGGTATCCGCAAGGTTACCGCCGTCAAAAATACCGATGCTGCCTTTGATTTGAAACTGCTCCCCGCATTGGCGGCAAAAGAAACCGATTCCACGGCAGATGTCACCTGGACTTTATACAAACAGGAATGGGAATATATCAGCCGGAAATCCGGGGACCGGTACATCCGGGAATGGGAACTGGTCAAAACCCCCATTCACAAATACAAAAAAGAATTGCTTACCGCAGTCACCGACAAAGAAAAACAACTCGTCCTTTCCAATCTGCCGGAAGGATATTATCTGCTCTCTGTCCGTGGGAAAAATATGCGTACTGAGATTTCGTTCTGGCATGAACAGGGTACTGCCGGTGAACGCAGCCGCGATCCGAATAAACTCGTGGTAAAAACCGATAAAGAGACTTATCAGCCGGGCGATACCATCAAGATCAAATTGTCCGGAAAAGCGGGAGACAGTGCCTTGATTGCTTATGGGGAATCGACGATCGAAGGTGCCTTCCGTTATGACTTCAAAAAGAATGGCGAAACAGAACTCCGGATTCCCATCCGCCGTGATTTGGAATCAGAAAGTTGGTATGGTATTCTGACACTCGTCAATGGCAAAAACAATGATGTCAAACGTACCCATGCATTTCTGAAGTTCAAAGTGGATCAGAAAACACGCCGTTTGACTCCCGAACTCAAATGTCTGAATAAAGTCAAGCCCGGTGAAAAAATCACGGTGGATATTGCCCTTACCGATGGCAAAGGGAAACCTTCTGCCGGTCTGGTCCACGTTTTTGCGGTGGATGAAGGTGTATTGGCAATTACCGGATACAAAGCACCGGATATTTTCAATGCTTTTTATGGTCCGGTATGGTTCCAGCCGAAGATGTATGACAATTACGGCAATTTCTTCCCGGATCTGCGGCTTCTGCCTGACGGCTCCATCGGGGGCGGTGTCATGAAAAAAGCATCTGCGACCTCAAAATTCCGGGACATGACTCATCAATTGAAAGAAATCGCCGTCGCCTTTGCCCCGGCAGTCAAAGTCGGCAAAAACGGCAAAGGGAAAGTGGAACTTGCTCTGCCCGATCATACCGGAGCCATGCGCATCATGGCAGTGGCTGCATCGGAAAATGCTGCCGGGTCTGCAGAAAAACAAATCACCATGCGGAATGCAATCAGTCTGACACTTTCCGCACCGAATGTGGTCAACCCCGGCGATACTTTTGATGTAGCATGTTCGGTATTCAATCATGATCTGCCGGATTCCGCTTACAGTATCAAGGTGGAACCGTCCAATGTTTACACCATTGTAACACCGGCGAAAAACGGCACACTTGCGAAAGGAAAAAGCGGAAACTTCTCCATCCGGTGCAAAGCGGCAACCGCACCCGGCAAAGGCAATATCACCGTCACCCTTTCCATGAATGGCGTTGTTCAGAAAGAAACGATTCCGCTGAATATACGGATTCCGACTGCATTGGAACGCCGGAGCAATATCACCGTTCTGGAAAGCGGCAAGTCCAAAACTTATACCATCAAAGCAAATGAATTTTACCGTGGCAAACACACATTGACCATTTCCGCCTCCCCGGCAGTTTCCCTGCCGCTGGCATTGAATTATCTCAATGAATATCCCTACGGCTGCCTGGAACAGACCGTTTCCAGCGCATTCCCGTTCCTGGCAATGGAAAATCTGGAAAAGAGCGGATTCCTGACTCCCGCAGCCGCGGCATCCGGCAAAGACCGGCTTGCTTTGGGTATCGGTAATATCCTTTCCATGCAGAAAGCAAACGGCGGGTTCTCCACTTGGCCGGGAGGCAGGGATGTCTGGTCGGACGGCTCTGTTTATGCGGCACATTTTCTGTTGGAAGCCTATAATCGGAAAATGCCGGGCGTAACGGCAAAAACCGTTCAGAATGTTTTGAACTGGGTGGAAAATCAAATTTCCTCCAACAATGCAAGCAATAACCGTCTGTTCTGTGCTTATGCCGGATACGTTCTTGCACTGGGCAACCGGAATTCCGGAGTTCAAATGATGCGGAATATCCTGACATCCGAAAAACAGGATTTTGCCGCCATGATCGCCGCCTTTGCATTGATCCGCGGCGGATATGCCGCAGAAGGCGCATCTGTCCTTTCGGATTTGATGCAGGCAGAAGTATGGCGCAAACCGGAAATGCTTTGCGGATGTGTCAATGAGGCTGCCGGATTGGGGATGACGTTGTACCTGCTCCTGGAAAATATGCCCCGCCATCCGGAAGCCGTCAAAATTGCAACTCTGCTTGCGGGAAAAATCCGTCCGGATTACAATGCCTGGGGCGGCACACAAGCCAATGCCTGGGCTGCCCTCGGTCTCGCCGCCTTCGCTGCAGATTTTCCGTCAAACGGCAACAATACAGTCGTGATCCGGCAGAATGGCAAACAGCAAGAGTACACGGTAAAAACAACTCTTGATATTGCCATGACTCCCGGCAAAACAGTAACCGTAATCAACAGTGGCAAATCGGTATTTACCGTCCGCCAGACTTCAGAAGGTCACCCGGTCAAAGCAGAAAGCCGGAAGGGTGCCATCCAACTGTACCGGATGTATCTGAATGAGAATGGGTTCCCCGTCACCAGTGTCAAACATGGTGAAATCGTCATGGTCCGGATCTATCTGAAATCCGCCAAAGACATCGAAGATCTGGTGATTTGCGACCTGCTCCCCGCCGGATTGGAAATCGAAGATGAACACCTGCTGAACCGTTCCAGTGCCAAAAACATCAAGAAGAACGGACTGTATTCCAAATATATGGAAAAAGGTGTTGACCGCTTCCTCTTCTTCGGCGATTACTGCGGCAGCGACCGGAAAGAACCGGCGTATCTGGAATACCGCACCCGTGCTGTATCCAGAGGGGTCTATACGCTCTCCGGATGCTCCGCACAAGCCATGTACGATCCCGATGTTACCGGTTCCATTGCAGATAACAGAACGTTCACTGTGGAATAAATGAAACTTTCTGCAAGACGATTCTTGATTCTGACTGTGGCGGCAGGTATCATCATACTTGCCGCCGCTGCTGGAACACTCTGGTATTTTGCCCCGCAATGGCTCGCGGATCCGACAGGACATCTGACGAAGCAGACACCTCTCCGGGTCTATTATGACCGGTATGGGAAAGAAGCATATCTGGAACGGACTTATGATGTACAATGGCGTTTTCATACGCCGTTATCCGCTGTTCCGCCTCATGTGATACAAGTGATCCTTGCCGCGGAAGACCGTAATTTTTACGAACATTCCGGCGTGGATTATGCCTCGATCTTCCGTGCCATGATCCAAAATCTGAAGCATTTCCGGATCGTTTCCGGTGCTTCCACTGTCACGATGCAATTGGCAGGAATGACATTCCCCAAAAGAGAACGTTCTTTGAAACGGAAGATTCATCAGGCTCTCATCGCCAGAAAACTGGAACAGATATGGACCAAAGACAGAATATTGGAAGAATATCTCAACCGGATTCCGTTCGGCGGTAAAATTTACGGTATCGAAGCCGCAGCCAGATATTATTTCGGAATCACAGCAGAAAAACTCACCATCGCAGAAACCGCTCTCCTTTGCGGTCTGCCGCAACGCCCGAACGCATACCGTCCGGACAGACATTATGATCTGGCACGGGATCGGCAGAAACGGGTGTTGATCATGTTGGCAAGACAGGGAATCATTCGGGAAAATCAGGTGAACTCCATGTTTGCAGAACGCCCCCGTCTCCGGGATTTCCGATACAAATCGGATATGGAACGGCTCGGTCAATGCGGCGAAGCCATATTTTATTTCCGGCAAGCCGCAAGACAGGGGAAATATCAATATAACATCCATACCGCATGGGATCCGGATATTTCCGCCGCCCTCCATCAAATCTTGAAAAATGCCACCGGAAAAACCGGGGGACCGCCCCATGGTGCCGGTGTCATTATCAATAATCGAACCGGAGAAGTCATTGCCATGGCAGGCACGGTCGATTTTCATTCCCCATCCGGCGGTCAGGTCAACGCCGCCATGTCATTCCGCACAGCGGGGAGCGTATTGAAACCATTTCTGTATCAGGAAGCCATCAATGCCGGTTTGATCTGCAGCGATACCATTCTGCAAGATACGCCGATCCGATTCCGGGATTATACGCCGGAAAATGCCGATGGAGAATTCCGGGGTACCGTCAATGTCCGGGATGCTTTGACCCGATCCCTGAATACGCCGGCGGTCCGTCTCACCGCACAACTCACGCCGTACCGGGTCGCCGCCGCATTCGCAAAACATGGTTTGATGCAAAAAAATCTTACCCGACAACAAGCAAAAAAAGCCGGACTTTCCCTGACACTCGGCACTGCCGGACATACGCTGTATTCCATCACAAAAGCCTATACCGTTTTTACCGGACCGCAATGCAGAGGATCGTTCCTGAAAGTTGATATGCACGCAAATGCGCCGGAACGATTTCCCACCCCTGCCGATGCCATGATCGCACAGATCCTTTCCACTCTGCCACTGCCCGGCGCACCCTGCCTGACTGCGGGGTGGAAAACCGGAACCTCCTCCGGATGCCGGGATGCCTGGTGTGCCGCATTTACGCCTGAATATACCATCGGGGTATGGATGGGCAATAAAAACGGATCCTGTATTTACGGAATGACAGGCAGCGATCATGCCGCTCCGGTTGCCGGTGCCATCCTGCAGGAATTATACAAACACGGCGGTGCCCCTGCCCCCATGCCTCATACCGGAGATCAACGCTGTTTTGAATTCTCAACGCTTTGCTCTGTGACCGGGTTGACAGCATCCGCGTTATGCAGCAAACGGTACAGCGGTGTTGTTGCAAAAGGAATACCATTACGCAGATGCCGTTCCTGTTCCGGTGCGCAAAGGAAAGAATATATCCGGATCCTTTCCCCGAAAGCCGGAGAATATATTGCCGATGCCGACAATGTTGTAAAATTGCGTATTCAAACAGAAACACCCAATACCGTCTGGTTCTGTAACGGGGAATACTGGGGCGAATGTGAAGACGGAGAACGAAAGACTTTGACACCGGGCAAATATACCATTACTGCCATGTCCGCTACGGATGAAAAATTATCTCCCGGCAGAGTGGAAATTCTGGTCAAAGCACAGAATGTTAAATAAAAAGAGAGAGAAACTCATCAACTGATAATCCGTTGATGTATTGATGCAATTCAACAGATTCCAAACGCTGCCGGATCAATGCCGGATCATGCGCCATACCACGCAGCACGTTTTCCAAATCCGCAACCGGGGATTCACCAAAAAAATCACCACGGATCGCCACTTGTTCCATATTGCCGCGGCGAACATCCAGCAGGACTTCCACCGTACCCGCAGCGAACCGCTGTTTTTTCCGGAACGAAAAGAACGGGGAATTGCCGTAATTCCATTCATGGGTACGGTATTTTTCCTGAGCCAATCGTTCTGCCTGTTTCCGCAAATCCTCCGGGATCGGTGTCAATGCAGAAATGCCGGAATGTTGTAAAAGAGCCTGACACATGGCTTCCGTGAATTGATCCGAGGTCATACCCGGCAATGCCTCTTTCAGATTGGCTACGCGGGCACGGACCGATTTGATCCCCTTCCCCTGAATTTTATCCGGATCCGGCGTCAACACTTTGCCCAACACAGAAAGATCCGTATCAAAAAGCAAGGTACCATGAAAAAGCAATCTGCCATTGATTACCGTTTTGGCAGTTCCGGAAACTTTTTTGTCCTGATAAAGAATATCATTTCTGCCGGAAAACACACAATGCACCCCCAAAGATTCCAATGCAGCAAGAATGGGACGCGCAAAAACTTCAAAAGAAATTTCCGCATCCTCCGCCACATCCGCCATACAACTGTAATTCAAGTTGCCCAGATCGTGGTACACCGTGCCGCCGCCGGTATTGCGCCGGACAGCATGGATATTCAAATCACGGAGGACTTCCGTATTGATTTCGGCAAGGGTATTCTGATTTCTTCCGATAATGACGGCATTATGATTACGCCATAAAAGAATACCCGGTCCTCGTAAAGACCGGGTCATACATTCTTCCAAAGCCAAATTATACGCAGGGTCCGTTACCGGATTCCAGTATAATTTCATCATCGGCTCAATCCCTGTTGCTGCCGCCGAACACACCGGCACGGTAGAGATAATACAGCAGAGTCAACAGAGAAGATACGGCAGCTGCCACATAAGTCATAAAGGCGGCATTCAGGACCTGTCCGGCATCGTCGCCTTCATCGGCAGAAACGATTCCGCAGGAAACCATCATGGTTTTTGCCCGGGCGGAAGCATTCCATTCCACAGGGAGTGTGACAATGGAAAAAAGCACTGCCGCACTGAAGAGAATACATCCGAACAGGATCATCTGCTGACTTGCCATCAGGAATCCGATCAGGAGCACAATGTAAGAAATGGGCGAACAGAAATTCGTCAACGGAACCAATGCGGAACGCAGACCGAGCGCACCATATCCGGAAGCATGCTGCAAGGCATGTCCGGCTTCATGACATGCCACCCCGATGGCAGAGAGACTCTGACTGCCGTAAACATCCGGAGAAAGCCGCAATGTTTTGGCAGTCGGATCGTAATGATCGGAAAGGAAACCGCCCACCTGTTCAATCCTGACATCATAAATACCATTTCTGTGGAGCATCCGTTCTGCGGCTTCCGCCCCGGTCAGCCCGGTAGAAGAACCGATTTCCGAATACTTCGCAAAAGTAGATTTTGTCATGGCGGATGCGATCAAAGAAAGAATCAATCCGGGCAAAGCAAAAATCAGATAGACAGGATCAATATAAAACATAGCGGGTGTTCTCCTTTTCCTTTATTCAGGATCAGACACCGTCAAGTGTACTCTTGTAACTTGTGGCGATATCATCCAGTTTTACAGTATAAGTCTTGGTTGCGGAACGCAGAGAAAGTTCCTGTTTTTCCGTTGTCACCCCGACTTTGGCAAACGCGAAACCGGCAAGTGCTTTTTCCAGTTCGGCTTCTTTTTCCGGTGCGCAAGTCAGAACAAAACGGCTGTTCGTTTCAGAGAACAGAAGTTCCTGAACAGAAAGTCCGCTTTCCGCCGGAATTGCATCCAGATCGATATCAAAACCGAGACGACCGCCCAATGCACTCTTGGCAAATGCAGCAGCAAGACCGCCCAATGCCGGTGTGATGATGGAGTGCGGAATATCACTCTTGATAATGTCAGCCAGAGTATGATACAGTTTGGAAGCTGCGGCAGCATCCACTTTCGGAACGTTATTACCATGAGCATTGAGCATGTTGAAGTATTCACCACCGCCCAATTCCGCTTTGGTCGTACCGATCACGTAAATGGAGTCACCGGCAAGTTTGGCATCCAGAGATACCGCATGGCGGATATCATCAATCTTACCGATCGTGCTGAACAGAACAGTCGGCGGAATGGAGATCTTGCGGCCGCCGCGGGTACTGTCGTTCTTCATGCTGTCTTTCCCGGAAATACAGGGACAGAGGAATGCTTTGGTGTAATCATACAATGCCTGGTTGGCACGGACGAGCTGCGCCATCTTGTATTCGCCGTCCGGAGTTTTTTCACTCTGAACCGGGTCAGGCCAGCAGAAGTTGTCCAAACCGGCAATGTGATCCGGATCCGCACCGGCTGCAACCGCACGGCGGATTGCCAGGTCGATACAGGATGCCATCATGTGATAGGTGTCGATATCGCTGTAACGGGGGAGAATACCGGCAGCGAGAACGATCCCTTCGGTTCCGAGGGGTTCTGCCATATAGACCGTGGCATCGGATGCAACATCACGTTTCACACCGGTGTACGGTTTGATTACGCTGAGACCTTTCACTTCGTGGTCATACTGACGTGCTTTGTATTCGCAGGAGCAGAGGTTGAGTCTGCCCATGAGTTCGACCAGGTCTTTTTCCACGTCACGATCTTTGAATTCCGGTTCATCAAAGTGCGGCGGGATCCATTTTGCTTTCAACTGAAGCTGCGGGAGACCTTCGTGCATGTATTCGATATCGAGACAGCATACGGTCTTATCGCCCCAGGTCATATGGAATTTACCATTGTCAGTAAATTCACCCAGAACAGTTGCTTCCACATCGCGGCTGGCTGCCAGTGCAAGGAATTCATCCAGTTTTTCCGGCGGAACAGCAAAACTCATACGTTCCTGTGCTTCGGAAATCAGGATTTCCCACGGCTGCATACCGGAATATTTCAACGGCGCTTTCTTCAGGTCCATACGGCAGCCATTGCAGACAGATGCCATTTCCCCGACGGAGGAGGAAAGACCACCGGCACCGTTATCTGTAACAAAACGGTAGAGAAGACGGCTGCGGGCTTCGGAAAGGAAGTCGCTCATACGTTTCTGTGTGATCGGGTCACCGATCTGAACCGCCTGCACCGGACTGTCTTTATGCAATTCTTCACTGGAGAATGTTGCACCGTGAATACCATCTTTACCGATACGGCCGCCGGTCATCACAATGATGTCACCCGGTTTGATATCCTTTTCCCAGCCGTTCTGATCGCCGATCTTCCGGGGAATCGTACCGACAGTACCGCAATACACCAGCGGTTTACCGATATAACGTTCATCAAAGTATTCCCAGCCGATCGCATAAGGAATACCGCTCTGATTACCGCCGTCGATCACACCTTTGTGAACTCCGGAACGGAGACGGCGCGGATGGAGCAAGCCTTCCGGCACATCTTTTTTATCCGTAAACGGAGAACCGAGGCAATATCCCCAAACGTTCAAGAGAAGGTCGGCACCCATACCGGTACCCATCGGGTCACGGTTCACACCGACGATACCCGTCATAGCACCTCCATAGGGGTCAAGAGCGGAGGGAGAGTTGTGAGTTTCCGCTTTGTAAGCGACATCGAAACGATCATTGAAGCGGATCACACCGGCATTGTCCGTAAAGACGGAAACGAGCCAGTCGATCTGTTCGCCGATTTCTTTGGTACTTTTCTTGATGAAAGATTTGTACAGAGAAACGATGTGTTCTTTTTTCTGCGCGGGGACATCTTCATAATCCACTGCGGCAGCAAAGATTTTGTGTTTGCAGTGTTCAGACCAGGTCTGAGCAAGAACTTCCATTTCCACGTCGGTCGGATTCTTGCCGAGTCCGAACTGTTCACGGTCTTTGCAGTTGCGGAAGTAGTTCTGGATGGATTTCATTTCTTCCAGACTGAGAGCCCAAGTGGCTTTGTGAGAAAGTTTCACCAGCTCATCATCGGAGATTTCCAAGTCAAATTCACGGACTTCCCCTTCTTTGGTTGTGCCGATTTCCGGTTTATTCAACGGAATGGGGGCATTTTCCAATTCTGCACGGGTATATACTTTGATCGTTTCGATCAATTCGTTTGCCAAAAGGTCAAAACCGATCTGTTTCTGCTGTTCCGCAGTCAAATCACCTTTTACCAGATATTCCACAGAACTGAATACCTGTTCCGCTTTGGAAAGTTTTCTGCCGATGATATCACCCAATGCTTCATGAGCTGTACGGGCAACGTTGTCGGTTACACCGGGACGGTATCCGACGGCAATCAGGTAATCGAAATCGACAGCATCCACAGGAGTCTGCCCGACTACACCAGTCTGCGTGACAGGGTTTGCCAATTCAAAAGCAATACGCTCCGCCTGTTCCTGCGTGATATCAGCACAAACGGTGAACACATCTCTGGTACGGATGGATTCCACAGTCTGAATACCGAGGATGTTCTTTATATCGCGGAGAACGGCTTCCGCGCGTGAGTCACGCCACTGGGGCTTACCGGCAATTTCGATACGATAGTCCATAAAAATTTCCTTTGCTTGAATTTTTACATGATTGTTCTCTATAATATAGCAGAGGGTTTCGCAAATTTCAATCTGACAAGGCAAGAAAATGCAAAAAACATGGGAAGAAAGCCGATCCAAGGAAAAATTTTCAGAAAAACTTGCGTTTTCATGAAAAATGAACTTGCATTTTTATACATTGTGGAGTAAATTCCGGCTTATGCGGAAAGTGTATCTTTCTATAATATTGATTTGTGATAACCTGTAACGCCGGAAGGAATGGAAAAAATGATACATCCTACAGCTGTCGTATCTCCGAAAGCAGAAATCGGAAAAAATGTGGAAATCGGTCCGTATGCCGTGATCGAAGATGATGTCAAAATCGGAGACGATTGTTATATTGATGCACATGTAAAAATTTGTCAGTATACCACGGTCGGCGCCCGATGCCGGATCTATTTCGGTGCATTGGTCGGCGCAGAACCCCAGGATCACCGCTTCTATCGCGGCTTGCGTTCTTTCTGCGAAATCGGATCCGATACCGTGATCCGGGAATATGTCACCATTCACCGTCCCCCGTTTGAATTTCTGAAAACCGTGGTAGGTAATCATGTGCTGCTTATGGCGTTTGTCCATGTCGCGCATGACGTGATCATTGAAGATCATGTGACCATCGCCAATCATACCGCCATCACCGGTCACGTACACATCGGTGCGGGCGCAGTCCTCAGCGGTTATACCAAGATCCACCAGTTCTGCCGGATCGGTTCTCTGTGCATGATCGGTGCCGGATGCCTGATTTCTCAGGACGTTCCCCCGTTCTGTATGCTGCGTGAAACCAACTTCATCACCGGTCCGAATACCATCGGCTTGCGCCGTGCCGGATTCAATAACGAACAGCGTCTGGCGATCCGCCGCGCGATCAAAACCTATTTCTTTGAAGGTTTGAATACAACGAATGCGTTGGAACAAATCGAACGCAGCGGCAACATCGGACCGGAAGTCCATGAATTCATGAACTTTATCAAAGCATCCAAACGCGGCATCATGCCCGGCAACCCGAAATACACCGGAATGACCGATGAACAACGGGATGCAATGGAACAGGCTGCGACATCCCAGATGGGTTGAGTAAGAAACGGAAAAAGGGAGAAAAAATATGAATTTTGAGGTACGAAAATGGCATTTACATGCAAAAATGAAACGAACGATAAATTACAGAAACGTATACAGGCATGCCGCGATGCCGGAATGCAGGTAAAACGGAATTTTGCCGAAGGAACAGTAGTCGTGACCATGGAGGAAGAAATCGTTTTACGGGGGAAACGTGCTTCAATCAGTTCCTGGGATGTGGAATATAACGACGAATTCTGGAGCGAAGAACAGCGCGAACCGCAGGAGTAAAAAATTATGGAGCTGTATAAAAGTAACCGGGCAAAATTGAGATCCGCCTCAACTTTGACTCCGTATCAGAAAACAAAAAAATGGATCACACAGAATGGTGTCATCACGGCTTTGACCATCCTTACATGCGCCTTGTGGTGTGGTCTTATGCTGTTCTTCAGCCAGTTGACTTTGTTCTTCGGCGGTCATTACTTTTTCCGTTTCTGGGATGAAGAAGAAGAAAATATCAATGCGTTCACCATTTATGATCACCCGATTGCTGTCGGAATCCGTATCGCCGGAATCATCCTGATCATCATCATCATGATCCGTAAACAGAAAAAAGGAGTAAAACGGTGACCGATATGCGGAAAATCTTTTTATTCCTGCCCCTGCTTCTGTTGCTCTGCTCCTGCGCTGACGAAGCACATTATCCCGTCACGCTGCAGAAAAAAAGAAATTTCAACAAAAAGATCAATGCGTCTCTGGAACTTACCAGAGGCGCAGTCCGTCTGGATTATGTCGCAGGAAAAAGCGGGCAGAAAATCCTGTTCATCCTCCGCAATACCGGGCTGTCCGCCGTCAATATCGATGAATGGTACATGAATGAGCCGGATAACATCCGTTTGTATTATGCCCGTTGCGAAAAAGGCAAATCCTCTCAGCTGAAAGATTCCGATTTTGTCTGTTTCTGGCCGGGACCGGAGAAAAAAACAAAAAACACAAAAAACGGAAAAAACAAGCACTCCGGCAGACGGATGCCTATGTGTCTGACTCCCAACTCTGCCACATTGATCGAAGCCCCCATGGAATTTCTCCGGACTTTCCCCTTGAATGGAAAACCGATCGTTACGATCGCAGTCAAAGCAAAATTGAATCTGCGTTCTGTCGATGCGGAATCCCCCGTTTACGAAATCGATATCCGCCCTATCGTCATTCAGTTCTAACAGTTGTGTGAGGTTTTGCGTATGCTGCCAAAAATCAGTCAATACCCGGAAACCGGCAAACATCTGCTCCGCTATTGCGGCGATACTCTGGAAATCCGGATGCGGTGTGACCGTAAGGTTACCGGTTCCGCCTATCTCAGTACCAATATCGGCAATGCCGTTCTCCGCCGCAGTGAAATCATTGCAGAAGCAGAACAGAATCTCCTTTCTGCAGGGCAGGATTGGGCGAATCTCCAGATGGAACAGGTGGATGATTTTACATTCCGGATTTGTCTGGCACTTCATGAACCCGGACATTTTGAGTGTAAAACATGTCTTATCACAGAAAAAGATCCCCAGCCGATATGGGCTCAGGGAGATAATCTGCATGTCAACGTCATTTCCGCTTCCTACTGTTGCGCAAACGGCATATATTGCGCATTCCCGCGGCAATTCGGTATAAATCGTGAAAAACGGGAATCTTCCCTGCCCGATGGAATTTCCGCCGAAATGCAACAGAAATTTGATCAGAATAACTACAATGTGATCCCTCCGTCCGGTACGTTCCGGGATGTGATCCGGCAATTGGATCATATCATCGGCGATCTGAAATGCCGGATCCTTCATCTGCTCCCGGTCAATCCCACCCCCACGGTTTACGGCAGAATGGGCAGATACGGCAGTCCGTATGCCGCATTGGATTTCACGGCAGTCGATCCGGCATTGGCAGAATTCGACAGAGCCGCAACGCCGTTGGATCAATTTATGGAATTGGCGGATGCGGTTCACGGGCGCGGTGCGAAAATTTTTATTGATATTGCCATCAATCATACCGGTTGGGCTTCCAAACTTCAGGAAGAACATCCGGAATGGTTCGTAAAAGAAGCAGATGGCAAAACAATTCACTCCCCCGGTGCCTGGGGAACCGTATGGGAAGATTTGGCGGAATTGGACAGTCAACAGCGGGAATTGTGGCAATATCTGGCAAATGTATTCCTCATCTGGTGCAGCAGAGGGGTAGACGGATTCCGCTGTGATGCCGGATATATGATCCCGGAACGGGCATGGTCATATATTATCGCAAAAGTGCGGACGACTTATCCCGATACCATTTTTCTGCTGGAAGGCTTGGGCGGTGATCCGGCAGTGACATCATCCCTGCTCGACACCGGGAATATGGATTGGGCATATTCCGAATTATTCCAGAATTACAGCCGAAGCGAAGTGGAAGGCTATTTGCGTTACGCCTGGCGGCAATCGGCAGAAAATGGTGTGCTGGTCCATTATGCGGAAACGCATGACAATTCCCGTCTTGCTGCTGTCTCGCCGCAATATGCCAAAATGCGTACCGCCTTGTGTGCGCTGAGTTCCGTTTCCGGTTCCTTTGGATTCGCCAACGGCGTGGAATGGTTCGCAACAGAAAAAATCGATGTGCATGAAAGCCGGGCGTTGAATTGGGGTGCGCCATTCAATCAGGTCGATCATATTGCCAGACTCAATGCCATTCTGGCTGTTCACCCTGCATTCCATAACGGTGCCATGCTGCAAACACTGGATTCACGGTCCAATGATGGTGTGGTAATCCTCCGGGAAACCATGAATCCGCAGGGACATGTTCTGGTCTGTGTCAATCTGAATTGCAATGCGTCCGTCCGGATCGAATGGGATCCGGCATACATCAACGGAGGTTCCGCAGAGCAATATTGGGACTTGCTTTCCGGTAAAAAATGTCATATCGCCGATACGCCGCAGCAATATAAATATTTAACGCTGCCTCCCGGTATGGTATACTGCCTGACTCCACAGAAAGAATATCTGGATAAAGTCAATGCGTCCCTGCAAAATAAAAATGGGACAGTGGAACGTGTACGTATGCAGGAGGCATCCGCCATGGCGGCACGCATCCTTTGCAAAGTTTGTCATACAAAAGTAATTCCCGAAGAACCGGGGTTGACTCCCGGCGTATTACTGTTGCAATCGCCGGAACGTTTCCTCCGGGAAATCGTACAGAATACACGGGGCGCGATTCCTTTTGTTACGTGGAAATTCCCCGCCGACGCAAAACGCAGCGTCATGCTGCCGCCGGATCATTGTCTGCTGGTCAAAGCACCGGAACCGTTCCGCATGACATTGGGCAAAGCCGATTCCGTTATGATGCAATACGATGCCATCCGCAGTGACAACGGCACATATTTTGCTGTGATCCCCCCGCTGGAAGTCCCCCGGAAACATACGCCATACATCATAAAACTGCGCAGTTCTTCCGGAAAAGGAAACGTACAATGTGTACAGGGAACCATTCTGCTGCTGGCGGAAGATACCCCGTTGGCTTGCGTATCTTATACCCGTCAGGAAATCTACCGGGCAAACCGGACATTTTTACAGGGCAACGGACGCGGCGCAATCATCTGTCAACCGATGGAACTGGGGCGTTTGGACAGCCGGTATGATGCCTTGCTGTTGGCAAATTTAAGCGATGAATACCCGGTTGACCGTCATATCATGCTCCGCCGTGTACGGATCTGGCTGACTTATCAGGCCCGATTACAGGAATTGAAACACGACTATATTTCCTCTTTCCAAATGGGCAAAGACGGCAGCGGGATCTGGCATTATCAATGCCCGGTCGGCAATGGTTTGCTGGTCGGACTTTCGGTCAAAATGCAAATTATTTCCGGCAGAAATTCCATTCTGCTCACAATCACAAGAGAACCGTCAAACGGCAGTCCGAAACATCTGCCGGATGACAGTCTGATTCATTTCTCGGTCTATCCGGATATCGAAGACCGGAATTTCCATACGGAAACCAAGGCATCCGCCGGACCCGAAAAAGAATGGCAGGGGAAAATAAAATATCATGCTGCCGGATTTGAATTCGCTCCAGCAGAGGATCGGCGTTTGATGATGCAATCTTCCAAAGGCAGATTCAAAAATAAACCGGAATGGATTTATATGGTTTATCAGGCGGCGGAAGCCTCACGCGGATTGGATCCCTATTCCGATCTCTTTACTCCCGGCTGCTTCCGTTTCGATTTGGAAGGCGGCGAATACTGTTGCATATCAGGTGATGTTCTGACGCATCCGGATCAACCGGCTACCGTTCCCGCGCCTCTCTATGATATACCCATCCCGCAAATGGAAGGTTTTATCGAGCCGGTCATGCTCCATACCATGCGGCAGTTTGTTGTCAAACGCGGCGATCTCAAAACCGTGATCGCCGGATACCCCTGGTTCCTGGATTGGGGACGGGATACGTTGATTGCCGCACGCGGATTGCTTGCCGCACCCGAATTTCACGACGATGTAGCAAAGATTCTGATCCAATTTGCTTCTTATGCCGAAAATGGAACGATCCCCAACATGATTTCCGGCGGAAATGCGTCCAACCGGGATACTTCGGATGCTCCGCTCTGGCTTTTCCGGGCTGTCGCAGATTATTGTGAAGTGACAGGCGATACCTCATTCCTTTCCCGGAAAATCCGCGGTGAGGAAACATTGCTCCAAATCCTCTCCACATTGGCTGATGATTATGCAAAAGGTACGCCAAACGGCATTTGCATGGATCCGGCATCCGGCTTGATTTACAGTCCACCCCATTTTACGTGGATGGATACCAATTATCCCGCCGGAACACCACGGGAAGGTTATCCCATCGAGATCCAGGCATTGTGGTACAATGCCTTGCAATTTCTGTCCCAACAGGAAGCAACTCCGGAAAAACGTTCCGAACGGGCAAATCTTGCACAAAAAGTCCGGCAGAGTGTCTTGCGGTATTTCCGCGCACCGGATCGCGGATGGCTTTCCGATTGTCTCCATGCTGCGAAAGGAACTCCTGCCGCAGAAGCAATTCCCGATGACCACCTGCGCCCGAATCAATTGTTTGCTATTACATTAGGATTGATTGATTCAATTGATGACCGGAAAGCCATTCTGGATGCCACAGCAGAACTTCTCGTTCCCGGTGCCATCCGGACTCTTGCCGATCGGGATGTGAAAGTTCCTCTTCCCGTCAAATCTCATGATGGAACATTGCTGAACGATCCGTATCATCCTTATCGCGGACGGTATGAAGGTGATGAAGACACCAGCCGGAAAGTGGCATATCATAACGGGACCGCATGGACCTGGGTATTCCCATCCTGGCCGGAAGCCTGTTTCATGACATACGGCACATTGGGACGGCGTACCGCAACTTCCGTTCTTTCCTCCATGACATTGTTGATGGATGGCGGGTATATCACGCAACTGGCAGAAGTGGTGGATGGTGATTTCCCTCATACATTGCGTGGTTGTGGCGCACAGGCATGGAGTATCACAGAATTTTACCGGGTTTGGGCTTTATTACACAACAGGCATAACGGGAGCGGAACAGTATGAAAAAGAAAAAAAATGATAATAATAATAAAACTATGACGGAGAAAAGTACACCGATCGAACTGGATCGGTCTTCCAGTTCCGCTTTGCCGGAAGGTGCCTTGTTTCTGATCACGGCAGTATCCATTATCTTTTTCGGCTTGATCGTACTCTATTCCACATCCTTTTCCGTTTATGGATATTCCTTTTTCCAGAAACAGATGATTTGGATGACGCTGGGACTGTTTGCCTTCCCCGTCATTCTGTTTGTCGGATACCGGATGTTATCCGATTACAGTGTTCTGCTTTTGTATATCTGCGGTCTGTTGTTGATCTGGGCATTGTTTTCCAGACCAATCAAAGGTGCGTACCGTTGGGTCTCTTTTGCCGGATTCACGTTACAGCCGTCGGAATATGTAAAAGTAACTCTGGTCCTCTTCCTGGCGTGGTTTTATGCCAACCGGACACGTGCCATTGAACATGCTCCGCTGTTGAAAGTATTCCTTCCCGCCGGGTTGATCGCCGGTCCCGTGATCGCATTGGTCCTGTTGGGACGTGACCTGGGAACAACCATTCTGCTGGGAACGGTATTCCTTGCCATGTCATTTGTTGCCGGTATTCCGTTGCGGTATATCCTGCCATTCATTGTGGGATTGCCGCCCCTTGCTGTGCTGATTATTCTCAAATTCGACCCGGAACGCTCCTCCCGTATCATCAGCTTTCTTGATCCGGAAAACTGTCAATCAGCAGACGGCTATCAATTGTGGAATTCCCTGTTGGCATTGGGATCAGGCAATTGGTTCGGGATCGGTTTTACAGAAAGCCGTTTGAAATTGAAATATCTGCCGGAAGCACATACCGACTTCATTCTTTCCATCGTTGGAGAAGAATTGGGGTTTGTTGCTGTAACTTCGGTTATTGTCTCCTACCTGCTCCTGGCATTTTTCGGATTCCGGATCGCATCAAAAGCGCGGACAAGACAGGGAATGCTTGTGGCATTCGGCATGTGTACCTACATCACCTTGCAGGCAATCATCAATCTGGGCGTGATCTGCGGTGCCCTCCCGACAAAAGGGATGCCCGCCCCCATGATCTCTTACGGTGGAAGTTCTCTGCTTGCCTGTATGATTGCCGTTGCAATCGTCTTTTGTGTGGCATTGGATAATACCTATCCGAAATACGATGAACTGCTCCATCGCAAACTGCCATTCTTCTCCGGAAAAGACAGGAAAAAGAATTGATTTACGGGACAGATCCCCCCATAAACATCACTCCTGTCCGGTAAAAAATTCCGGATAGGAGTGACTTCAATATTGTTTTGAAAAATCGTAAAAACGCATCTTGAAGAAGAGTTGCGCCATAAAATCAAATCGGGAGTGTCCGGTATATTATCCCTGTTGAAATTGAGTATCATGCAATTTCTTGTATCTGCCGTTCAATGCCAGCAGTTCATCATGTGTACCCATCTCTACGATCTCGCCTTTGTTCAGCACAATGATCTGATTTGCACTGCGGATCGTGCTTAAACGGTGGGCAATGGCAAATACGGTACGATTGGTCATCACGTTATTCAACGCATCCTGAACCAGTTTTTCCGTGACCGTATCCAACGCACTGGTCGCTTCGTCCAGAATCAGGATCGGCGGATTTTTCAAAATCGCGCGGGCAATGGCAACACGCTGTTTTTCCCCGCCGGAAAGTTTGAAACCTTTTTCCCCGACTTCTTCATCATATCCTTCCGGATGTCCGCCGGATACAATAAAGCTGTGGGCATTGGCAAGTTTCGCCGCATTGATCACATCTTCGCGGGTGGCATTGTCAGAGCCGTATGCAATGTTATCCGCAATGGATTCATTGAACAAAGTCGGATCCTGAGTCACAATCCCGATGTTTTTACGCAACGATTCAATGGTATAATCCTGCACATTCACACCATCAATCAACACAGAACCGCCAGTCGTATCATAAAAACGTGCCAGCAGATTGGCAATCGTGGTCTTACCGGATCCGGTTTCCCCGACAACCGCCACCATACTGCCTTTCGGAATCGTAAAGGATACACCTTTGAGGATCTCATGTCCGCCTTCATATCCGAACCGGACATTCTTAAATTCGATTCCGTTATTGAACTCTTTCAATTCCACGGCATCTTTCTTTTCGATCAACGCAGTATCAATATCCATGATTTCAAAATAACGTTCCGCCGCCGCCATACTCCGCTGCAAATGGCTGACAATACGGGTCAGGTCTTTAATCGGACGGTATGCCAGAACGATCGGACCGAGAACCGCAAACATTTCGGTAATATTACCGCCTTTGCTGTATGAATAAGTCAGAAAAAGCAAACTCAAAGTCACCGCCACCATTTCCATCAACGGGTGCATCAGCAATTGACGGCTCAATGCTTTGGCGCATGTACGGAAATATTTATCGTTGGCAGTTTCAAATTTTTCCGTTTCCTTCTTCTCCATATAATTGGCTTTGACAATGAAAATTCCGGTAAACGTTTCGTGCATCCGGGAATAGATTCCGGCAATATTGTTAAATGCTTTCCGGTAAAGTTTACGGATTTTACGGGCGATCACTACGACCGGGAAAATACAAAGGGGAACCCCGAGCAGCAGCAAAAGAACAAGCCCGAGATTATTCTGTTGCAAACTGATGCAAACCACAGCGGAAAAACAGGCTATGATCTCCAACGGACAACGTGTTGCATCCGCAATCGTTTCCGATACCGAACTTTCAATTGCAGAAGTATCGTTGGTACAACGGCTGATCAATTGCCCGATATCCTGCCGACCGTAAAAACCGACGTACTGATTCAGCAATTTGGAAAAGATTGCTGTACGCATATCGGCAACGACTTTTGCACCAACCCAGCGGGTATAATAATGGTTCAAATAATAAGCAAAGTTTTTCAAAAGCCAGAAAAGCAGAAAAATCACAACATAAATCGCAAAAAACTGCCATGCAATTCTGCCGTAAGGATTCAATACGTTGACTTTGATTTCTTTCGGCCAGGTAAATGTAATGATACGCCCTTCCACGCGCAACGGCAAATGCAATGTTTTGGCGGTTTTTTCCAATTTTTTCAAGGCACCCGTTAATTTCGGATCATCGTCTTTCGGCTGCAAAATCTCCTGTACTGCCGCCTGGGCTTCTTCTTTCGATTTATATTGCTTCGCCGACAATTCCTGTACGATCTTTTCCGCTGTGATCGAGGTCTTACTCTTTTTCCCGGAATCCTGATCCACAATCAACAACATATCCGGCAACAGAAGCAAACTGCTGAACAAGGAACCACCTACGATCAGACCGCAGAGAATACCGATCGTCAACCGGACACGGTAAGGTTTGATAAAAGGATAAAGACGCTTGTAAATCGCCCAAGTTTCCGCCACGGATATTTTTTTCGACATGTCAAATACTTTCTATGATTAATTTTGTTATCTTTCTGAAATACAATAAACCGGAAATCGGAAAAAGTCAAGCAGTTTTTGTCCGGTTGAAAATCTTTTTCCGCGTTTTTAACGGTTCTCCTGTCATTATTGCAGACGCATCGCCGTCGGCTGCGTACTCTTTTTCGGAAATCGGGTCGCACAATCCAACGGAGAAAGACGGTCCACAAAACCCCAACGGCGGGACACGGGCCAGAATATATTAAACGGACGCCCGATAATATTCCGGTGCGGCACAACACCCCACATACGACTGTCCAAACTGTTATTCGTATTATCACCAAGGGCAAAATAACATTTTTCCGGAACGGTGATCTCCTGTTCATCCGCAAGCAATCCCAACGGGGCATGGCCCTGATAGCCGCCACGGAAGGAATACAACTTTTTCATCTGCGGGCAAAGTTCATCCGCACGGCGGAATTCTTTTTCCCCTTTCGGGCGGATATACAAAACATTATCCACGATCTTCAGCGTATCCCCGCCAATCCCTGCAATACGCTTGATGTAATAATATCCGGCAAGGGGCAATCCATCATAAAGCGTGTGCAGATTTTCCGTATTGAATATAAAAATCTCACCACGCTGCAGCGGTCTGTAATGCAAAGAAATCCGGTCCACAAACAAATGGTCGCCGGAGGATACCCAGCCATCCATGACCGTTTCCCCTTTCCGGAATGTGCGATTCTGCGGATCAAGGTCAAGATAACGGTAAATATTATTTACCACATCATGTCCGGGCAAACAATACCAGTCACCACCGATCATCACACGGGTCGCAGCAATGTAAAATTCTGCCGGATTGACAAGGGAAAACAAGACGGAAACCAGAGAACGGTTTTCCCGGATGCCCCCTTCCCGGAAGATACCATCGTTCTGCGCCACAATCTTTGCCCGGGATGCACCAAGAGGCCGGAACAGTTTCGTCATAAAGCCGGTATATGGTTCCGCTTCCTTTGCATCCACATAATGAATCCCGAACAAAGTCGGCTGCATACTGCTGGTCGGAATCTTGAACGGCTGCATGAAAAGTCCGCGGATACCGAACGCAACAGCCAGAGCCACCGCAAGGACATCCAGAAAATTCCGCATGACATAACGGAATTCTTTCCGATCATGAAGTTTCGCCAGTTTTTTCTCCAGAATTTCAATATTCCGCGCATCCGTTTTGGAAGTCTCACGGATCTCTGCCTGTAATGCACGATACCGTTCCTTTTCCTCTTCAGAAAGAATATCATCATCAAACGCCAACAGTTCACGGACCGTCACTCGCAATTCCTTGTGACGTTTCCGCAACGTGCGGTTATTCCATAAATTCCGGAGAAATGCTGTCATAATTCAAACCTTATTCATCCGCATTTTTCAGAACGGCAATGAAAGCTTCCTGCGGAATGTTCACCTGTCCGATCTGTTTCATGCGCTTTTTACCTTCTTTCTGTTTTTCCAACAGTTTCCGTTTACGGGTAATGTCACCGCCGTAGCATTTTGCCAACACGTTTTTACGCAATTGACGCACGGTTTCACGGGCGATCACTTTGCCGCCAACGGCTGCCTGGATCGCAATCTGGAACATTTGCTGCGGAATCACACCGGCAAGGCGTTCCGCCAACAGACGCCCACGGGAATAGGCGTGATCCGTATGCACAATACTGGCAAATGCATCAACCGGGTCACCGTTGACAAGGATATCCAGTTTGACCAGTTTTTCCGCCTGATAGCCATCCTGTTCATAATCCATACTGCCGTATCCACGGGTGATGGATTTAAGTTTATCATGGAAGTCGATCAGGATTTCGTGCATGGGCAGACGGGCGGTGATGATCACATGTTCCGCATCCAGACTTTCTGTGTTGGTGCAAAGTCCGCGTTTGGACATGACCAGGTTCATAATATCGCCGATGTAACAGGAGGGAGACATGATCCGTGCGGAGATCATGGGTTCTTCGATCCGGTCGATTTCTGACGGATCGGGCAGATGCACCGGGTTATCCACCAGCTTCATTTCCCCGTTCTTCATGTAAACATGATAAATCACGCTGGGGTATGTAGCAATGATATCCATATTATATTCACGGCGGAGACGTTCCTGAATGATTTCCATGTGGAGAAGTCCGAGGAAGCCGCAACGGAACCCGAATCCAAGCGCAGCACTGGTTTCCGCCTGATACATGAACGCCGCATCGTTCAATTGCAATTTCGCCATGGAAAATTTCAACTGTTCATAATCCGCGGTATCAATCGGGTAGATCCCGCTGAATACCATCGGTTTGATCTCCTGAAATCCGGGCAGCGGCTCCGGACACGGATTTTTCGCTTCCGTAATCGTATCCCCGATACGGGCATCCGACGGAGATTTGATATTCGGGATCAAATATCCTACGGAACCGGTTCCCAGAGAATCCGCCGCTTTCATTTCCGGGGTGAATACGCCGACTTCTTTGATTTCACTTTCCAGACGGTTACTCATCAGACGGAGACGGTCTCCGCGTTTGAGAGAACCGGAGAACATACGCACATAAACCACAACACCCCGGTAGGCATCGTACAGAGAGTCAAAAATCAAAGCAGCGGCATGATCCCCTTCTGAAACTTTCGGGGACGGCACCCGTTCCACGATCGCTTCCAGCAAATCGGGAACACCCTGCCCTGTTTTAGCGGAAACTGCCAATGCTTCTTCCCGGGGAATGGCAAGAACTTCTTCCAATTGTTCATAGCACAACGGCAGATTCGCCGCCGGCAAGTCGATCTTGTTGATCACCGGAATGATTTTGAGATCATGTTTCATTGCCAGATTCACGTTCGCAACCGTTTGCGCCTGCACACCTTGTGTGGCATCGATCACAAGAATCGCACCTTCGCAGGAGGACAGAGCGCGGCTGACTTCGTATGCAAAGTCCACGTGTCCGGGAGTGTCGATCAGGTTCAATTCATATTCCTGTCCGTCTTTGGCATTGAACTTCATGCGGACGGGGTGAGATTTGATCGTGATCCCGCGTTCCTGTTCCAAATCCATGGCATCCAACAGCTGATCATGCACCATTTCTCTGGCTTCCACCGTATTGGTTGCTTCCAGCATACGGTCAGCCAGAGTGGATTTTCCATGGTCAATATGAGCAATAATAGAAAAATTACGTATTCTTTCCAAATTCATTTAACGTACTCCGATTATTCAAAAAATATTCCGCCAGTATTCCAGTAACTCATAACGGTACAGCAATAACAATGCCACACATTCAAGCAGAATAATGACAAACAGAATATAAAAAATAACTTTACGGCGTTTCAATACAGTCGCATCTTCCTGACTGTGCGGGATCTTCAACAGATTAGAAATAAAAATCCGGGATTGTTTCGGCAGCGGCGGCGTAAAGGTGAAGAAACGCCCCATACGCAAAGAAAGACGCAACTGGGCATTCAACGCATTTCCATTCGCTTCCAAAAATATCGCCAGATTGCGGCGGAACAGTTTCGTCAGAGAAACAACCACTATCGGACCGCCGAAGATCAGCAGAATACCAAAGAAAATCGCCAATACTGCACCCACGGAAATGCCCTGAATACTTTTTGCCATGAATGCAAATGCACTACCAATCGCCGCAATACCGACACCGCCGCCCATCAATACCATGGAACCGCTGAATGCCGGAGTCTGCTGCGGTGCAGGTTTCGCCGCCGGGGCAGCCGGGGCAGTCGGCAGTTTTGCCTGAGATTGAATATCTTTTGCAACCGTGTCTTCAAACTGTTTGCTCCGGGCGGTGAAAAATTTATCGGCCTGTTTCTGAATAAAATCAGCAAATTTATAAAACGGCATTTTCAAGGCTTCCCCAATGGATACCGGCTGCTGAATCATATCCACGATCCGGGCATCCCACATCGCACCGTCCGCGGTATAAAATACCCCACTCTTCCCCAGGAAGAAATGGCGCATATGACCGCTGGTGACGCCGACTGCCAATTTCATGGTCTTTGCCGCAGCTCCCAATCCGGATGTCGCATCCAGATAAATCACGCAGATATTACTGTTCGCTGCAATCTTTTTGTGTTCGGCAACATTATGCACAATGGAACACAAGGTAAAAAATCTGCCGTCCATCACAAGTTTTCCAGCCTGATGCATGGAGGGCTTACTGTTGTCAAACAAACGGTCAAGCGTAACAAAGTTATTCAGAAAATCAAACATATTTTCCTGGAAACTGATCAACTTGTGAACCATGGATGTCTTATCCAGATTGTCTTTTACCGCTTTGTCACGGCTGATCAAGTTACGGATATCCGTCAGAATCCCGTCATCCACGATTTTCTGAAGCTGTTCCCGTGACCAGGCATCCAGTCCGGTTTCCGGTTTCGCTTTGTTCCAGGCATCGCAAGGTGCAAGTGCCGCTTTCAGTTTTCCATAATATTCTGCGGTCATTTCTTCTTCCGGCGCATCCGGCAGCAAAGCAAGAAGTTTGCGGATTGCATCAGACCAAATCGGATGATGCATCTTGCGCAATACCAGAATACCTTCCGGATTCACCGGCGCAACCGGGGATTTTTCCAGAAATTCTTTCACAGAAACGGCATCCATCGGGTCAAGGGTGTTCTTGACAGCAAGGCGGGCTTCCGTTGTAGTACCGGAAAGGGACAATGCTTCGCAACTGCGGAAAAATTCATCCAACTTTTCCTGCACACACAAAAATGCGGCAAGAACAGTCTGGGTCTTATCTCCAAACGGATTCAACATCTCTTTCCGTGCTTCTCCGTCATTCAACCAGGCAAGGCGTGCTTTGAGTTTTCCTTCAAACTCATCCACTTCCTTATCACCCACGCCCGCAACACCACTGCAATCCGTCTGAGAACCGACTGCCGCCATGATTCCGCGAATACAATCCGCTGTGACCGGTTTTGCAACCGAACCGGGGGGAATGATTCCGTCCCCGTTCTGCAGCGCGTTGGAAATAATCCGGGTTTGATCTTTGATTTGGGCAAGCGTGATACATTCCGCATCCGGCATCCCCAGATTTGCCAAAGCAATCCGGACGGTACGTGCAATATTCATCCCGTCCGGGTGATTTTCGTTAAGGGAGTTCAGATACAAAACATCGGACCGTTTGCAAACGCCGCTCAAGTCGGAGAGAACACTCAACATCCAGTTCAATGCCGCCTTTACTTCATCCACCCGGATCCGTCCATTGGAATCGGCATCCAGAAATGCAAGAAAATCTTTATTGGCAAGCAAAGAGTCTGTACGTACACTTGTCATGATCCAATGTGCCGCATCCAATTGTGCCGCATTCCGAAAATCTTCTGCATTTTCCAAAACAAGCTGACATGATCCTCCCAGCCGCTGAAACCGTACTTCGTTCTGCATTTCCATTTGTCAATTCTCCAATTATTTTACTTACGCTTTGTTTTTGTATTTTTCTTTACCGGCTTTTTCAAATTCTTTACAAATGCTTCCATGCGGTCCATCGCAATATTGATTTTTTCCAACGATGTCGCATAAGAACAGCGGATATACCCTTCCGCACAATCGCCGAATGCCGGACCCGGCACAACTGCAACTTTCTGTTCTTCCAACAAACGCATTGCAAACTCATGGGAACTCAACCCCGTACTGCGGATATCCGGGAACACATAGAACGAACCTTCCGGCATCAAACATTTCAAGCCGATTTCATTCAGACGTTTCACAATCACACCGCGCCGGGTCTTGTATTCTTCACGCATACGCACCATATCATTTTTCGCAGAAAGCAATGCTTCTTCCGCCGCATCCTGGGACGTAACCGGGGCGCAAAGCATGGAATACTGATGGATCTTCATCATTGCATCAATAATATCCGTCGGACCGCACGCATACCCCACTCGCAAACCGGTCATGGCAAATGCTTTGGAAAATCCATGCAGAAATACTGTCCGTTCTTTCATCCCCGGCAAAGTAGCAATGGATGGCGTCATCGGTCCATAAGTCAATTCCGAATAAATATGGTCAGACAGCACAATCAAATCGTGCTTGATCGCAATTTCTGCAATCGCTTTTGTCTGTTCCATGGATAAAGTCGCACCGGTGGGATTACAGGGAAAATTCAGCAGAATCGCTTTTGTCCGGGGCGTAATCGCTTTTTCCAATTCCACCGGATCAAGAGCAAAACGGTCTTCCGCATAAGTTGGTACCGCAACCGGCACACCGTGCGCCATACGGATCTCCGCCGGATAAGAAACATAACACGGTTCGTGATATACCAATTCATCACCGGGCGACAATATTGCGCGGATTGCAAGGTCAAGTGCTTCACTCACACCGACAGTCACCAGACATTCGTTCTGCGGATTATAATCCACACCAAAATCCGATTCCAGATATTTGCAAATCGCTTTCCGTAAAGAAAGACTGCCCAGATTGGAGGTATAACAGGTATGACCCCGTTCCAATGAATACAACGCCGTTTCACGAATCGTCCACGGTGTCACAAAATCCGGTTCTCCCACACCAAGGGATACCACATCTTTCATCTCGTTGACCAGATCAAAAAACGCACGGATCCCGCTTTTCGGTAAATCTTGAATATGCGGAGCAACACGACAACGGCCTGCCGGTTTCGGAACCGAATTTTTCTTACATCGTGATGTTGAGACGTTCATAGCCTTCTTCCTCCTGCATAAGTTTTCCGGATTCTTTGTATTTCTTCAGCAAAAAGTGTGTCGCTGTGGAAAGCACACCATCCTGCGTTGCAAGTTTGCGTGCAACAAAAGTTGCCACTTCCTGCAAATTTTTTCCCTGCACTTCCACCAACAGATCAAATCCGCCGGACATCAGATAGAGACTGGAAACCTGCGGGAATTTACTCAACCGTTTGGCGATTTTATCAAATCCGCCTTCCCGTTCCGGGCGCGTTTTGACTTCAATCAATGCTTTCACTGCATATTCGGGGAGAATACTTTCATCAAACATGGCGCGATACCCGATAATGGTTTTATCTTCTTCCATTTTCCGGATTGCTTCCGCTACGGCGGCGGCACTTTCACCAAGTTGATTGGCGATTTCTTCTACACTCATCCGTCCGTTTTCCGCCAACAGACGGAGCAATTTTTTCTTGTCCATGATTTTTACTTTCCTTCATTTTGCTTTTAAATACCTTGAATCAAATTCAAGCAACACGGTAATATAGCGCAAAAAAACGCCGTTTCAAGGTAAAAAACGGCTTCTTACATTCTTTTTTTTATGCTTTTTTATGAGTTGAGGCAATTTCAAAAGTTTTTAAAAATGCCTGAAAACTCTTGTTGGGATCTGAAAAACGGAGCGTTTGAGGCTTGACCCGCCGCAGACCCGGGGGGAAATAACCCACGCCTTGTCACGGCACAGCCGTATGGCGACGCCGGATCAAACTGCCATTTTCATCTCATCAACAATCTTTTTTCCGTCAAATTTTGCCGGACTTTTGAAATTACCTCGAGATAAGTTTTTCAATTTTTTACTTTTTTCCTCGAAAAATTTCTTTTTTCTACTGGAAAAAACAGTTCCGCAGAGTATATTACTACGTAATAAAAATATTTAATTTTTTGAGGAAAGGATTTTTTATCATGGCTGTGAAACTTTTCAATACTTTGGGCAGACGTCTCGAAGAATTTCATTCCATCGAACCTGGAAAAGCAAAACTTTATACTTGCGGTCCCACCGTTTACAATTTCGCTCATATCGGCAATTTCCGCTGTTATCTTTTTGAAGATATCCTCCGCCGCGCTCTCGAATATCATGGGTATGAAGTCACGCAGGTCATGAACCTCACGGACGTGGATGACAAGACCATTCGCGATTCCCGTGCAAATAACATGAAACTTGCTGATTTTACCGCCCAATACAAAAAGGCGTTCTTTGAAGATTTGGATACTTTGCGCATCGAACGCGCTGCCGTTTATCCGGAAGCAACCATGCACATCCCCGAAATGATTGATATGATCCAGACGCTTATGGATAAGGGGATCGCTTATCAGTCCGATGACAAATCCGTTTATTTCTCCATCGCAAAATTTCCTCAATACGGACAGCTTGCAAAAATCGATATGGAAAGTCAGCGGATCGGCGACCGCGTGAAAAATGACGAATATTCCAAAGATTCCGTCGGCGATTTCGCCCTCTGGAAAGCATGGGATGATAAAGACGGCGATGTAAAATGGGACAGCCCCTGGGGTCCCGGACGCCCCGGTTGGCATATCGAATGTTGCGCCATGAGCCGTAAATATCTGGGTGTAACGTTCGACCTCCATACCGGCGGGATCGACAACATGTTCCCCCATCATGAAGACGAAATCGCACAGAGCGAAGCCGCAAACGGATGCAAGTTCGTTAATTACTGGCTCCATTGCGAACACCTCACCGTCAACCGTCAGAAAATGTCCAAATCCCTCGGCAATTTTTACACCATGCGTGACTTGCTTGCAAAAGGATATACCGGCGATGAGATCCGTTGGGCTTTGATCGGTACTCATTACCGTTCCAAACTCAATTTCGACCTCGGTTCTCTTGATCAGGCTCGGACTGCATTGAAAAAATTCCGCACTCTCTTTGCCCGTCTTGCCGCCCTGCCCGCAGGTAACAACGGCGTGGAAGAGGCAAAAGAACTCGCAGCAAAAGCAAAACAGGATTTCGCCGATGCGTTCGCCGATGACTTGAACATTGCACGCGGTCTCGCCGCCGTTTTCATGTTCAACCGGGAAATCAATTCCGGTCTCGCTGCCGGTAAATTCGGTGCCGATGCCGCAAAGATCCTGCTGGATCAATACCGTGATTTCGACCGTATTCTCGGCAGTCTCGATGTGGATGCAGCAATCAATGTCGCACCCGCTTCCGATGATACGCCCGCGGAAGTGTTGGAATTGATCGAAAAACGTACCGCTGCGAAAAAAGCGAAAAACTGGTCCGAAGCTGATGCCATCCGGGATCAGCTTAAAGCGCTCGGCTATGCAGTCGTCGATACACCCGCAGGACCGAAAGCGGAAAAAATCGGCTGATGAACAGGGAACTCACCGTCCAAATCTTGATTGATTTTTACCGGAAACGTTATCCGGATACCGCGGAATATTGTGCGCTCATTGAACAATGGGAACTTTGGGCAAAAACAAAACCGCTGCAGGGAAAACGGATTTTGGACGGGACTCCGTTATTTTTTAACACATTCGGTAAGTATATCGCTCTGCTCCTCGCCGGGGCAGAGTTGACTGTCGCTTATTCCGATGAACTGCCGTATGATCCACAAGCATTAAATATGCTCAATGAGTTGGGTATCCCCACACTGTATTACAATAAACCCGGTGACTGTCAAACGGAATTCGATGCCATTCTCGATTGCGCCGGTATCCTGCGGTTTATCCCGTCTAAATACGGATATGGAGAATTGACCCGGTCCGGAATCCTTATTTATCAGGATCGGGATGTCCCTCTTTTTGCTGTTGATTCCGGCAGAATCAAACAAATTGAAACATGTCTCGGCACCGGAGAAAGCTGCTTGCGTGCGTTACGGCAAATGGGATATCGGAACTGGCAAAATACTTCCGTCCTTCAATTCGGATACGGTAAAGTCGGACGCGGTATTGCCATGTATCTTCAGGAAGCCGGGGCGGATGTTACGGTAGTCGATAAAAAAAATACTCCCGTCATGCCCGGTATCCACTTTATTGATATGGATTCCAAAGAAAAAATTCGGGAACAGATCGGCAAAACACAATGGCTTATTTCCGTCACTGGCGTATATGCCGCCTTGGAATCCTATGTGCCGGATATCAAAAAATCCAATGCCATCGCCGTCAATATGGGTGCAGTGGATGAATTCGGTGCATTGATGGAGGATGAACGGGTTTTATACAAAAAACAACCATTGAATTTTATGCTGGAAGAACCGACTTTATTACGGTACATTGATGCAACAATGGCACTGGATAATGCCGCAGCAGCATATCTTTGTCAGAATACAACCCCCTATCCGCCCGGCACGATCCTGCCTCCTGTGGATTTGGAAAATGAAATCCTTGCCGCCGTTTTCAAAACCGGGTTGATCACCCGGGAAATTCAAAAAGCAGGTATTTGATACAATGAAAAGTTTATTGCTCAAAAATGTGATCCTTGCCAGAAAAAATACGGATATCAGGATCCGGAACGGTCAATTTGAAAAAATCGCTCAAAATCTGACTCCGGAAGATGGAGAAGATTTGTTTCATGCAAACGGAACTCTCGCAATCCTTCCCGCTTTTTACAACGCACATACCCACGCCGCTATGACCTTGATGCGCGGGTATGCCGATGATCTCGAACTCTTCCGCTGGCTCAGCGAAATGATTTGGCCTTTGGAAGCACAGCTTACCCCGGAAGATGTATACAATGGTTCACGCCTTGCCATTCTGGAAATGATCCGGTCCGGAACCGTTTTCTTCAACGATATGTACTGGTTCCAGAAACAAACGGTCCGCGCCGCCGAAGAAATGGGCATCCGCGCATGTATCGGATTGCTCCAGCTTTCCAATGGGAATGATAATACGGACAATGAATGGCTTAAAGAAAACCGCAATTCTTTTTCCTCCCGCATCCAGACCGCATTGGCTCCCCATGCCATTTATACGGTCGATACCGAAACCTTACGGAAAACCGGGGAAATTGCTTCCGGTCAGAATGCACTCATCCATATCCATCTTGCCGAAACAAAAAAAGAGTTTGACGATTGCATCAATCAGCACAACATGACTCCGGTTCAATATCTGGATACGCTTGGACTCCTTACCCCGCGCACCATTCTGGCTCATTCCATCTATCTCACGGAAGATGATATCAAATTGATTGCAAAACGCAACAGTATCACCGTACATATGCCCGCATCCAATATGAAATTGGCATCCGGCAGATTCCCCGGAGAAACGATTCTCAAACATCATTCCCGGATCGCGCTCGGTACTGATGGCGCTTGCTCCAATAACAATCTTTCCATGATCGAAGAAATGAAACTTGCTGCTCTCCTCGCAAAACTCGGCAGCGAAAATCCCGAAACATTCCCCGCTCCCCTCGTTTATGATATGGCATCCAGACGCGGTGCGGAAGCGTTCGGGCTGCATGCCGGTGTCATTCAGGAAGGATATCTCGCGGATGCCATCCTCGTCGATCTCAATACGCCAACCATGACTCCGGATTTTCATACCATTTCCAACATGGTCTACGCCGCCGATCCTTCGGTCATCGATTCCGTGATCTGTGATGGTAAATTCCTCATGAAACACCGTGTTATTGATGGAGAACAGGAGATCCTTGCCGCCGCACGGGAATCCGCTCACAAACTCGTTGAAAGATTGAAAAAATGCTGAATACTTTTCTGCTCCGGAATGTGGAAATTTTTGATGGAACAGGCAATGCTCCGTTCCGTGGCGATATCGTAATGAAAAATGACCGCATCATTTCCATTTCGCCTCCCGCCTCTGTAATGGATTTTCCCATTGCCGGCGGCGTAATTGATGGAGCGCGTTACAGTGTTGCGCCCGGTTTTATTGATGTCCATGGACACAGTGAACTGGATATCCTTGATATTCCGTCCGGTGATAATAAAATTGCACAGGGCTTTACATCCGAAATCGCAGGAAATTGCGGATTCACTGAATTCATGGAAAAAGGAATGTCTTTCCGGGATTTTGAAGTAGAAACAGAACAGAAAAAAATCGCTCTCAATATCGCCGTCATGACCGGGCATAATTCCCTCCGGACAATCGTGATGGGAAATGAAAACCGCGCTCCATCCAATGCAGAATTGAATGAGATGGAACGGATTTTACGCCTGACGCTCCAACAGGGGGCCGCCGGTTTTTCCGCAGGATTATGGTATGTCCCCGGCATCTATGCGGAAACAGAGGAACTTTGCCGTCTCGCCTCCGTTCTCAAAGGATCCGGTAAACCATTCTCCATCCATTTACGCAGCGAAGGCGATACCCTGCTGGAATCCATTGAAGAAGCATGCAAAATCGCAAAATGCGGTGATAATATATTACAAATCAGTCATTTCAAAACCTGGTATCCGCGCAACTGGCACAAACTCCGCAAAGCCGTAAAGTTGATACGCCGGAATATGCAAAATGGCTTGAGTATCGCTCTCGACCGGTATCCGTATCTTTATTCCGGAACCGGATTACGGATGGCATTACCTCCGCAATTTTCTCAAATGCCAAAAGAGATTCTCCACGAAAAATTGAAAAATGATGAAACTTTCCGGCAGGAAGTAATCCGCATCACGGAACAGGCGGGTCCCTCCGATTGCCCCTGGGAACAGATCATGCTTCTGGATTCACCACAGGAAGCGCATAAAAACTTTTTCGGCAAAAATTTTGTTGAGATCGGAAAATCCATGCAATGCTCCCCCGCAGAAGCATGTATAAAATTACTTGCGGAGGAAGAAAATCCTCTCGGCGCATTCGGGTTGATGAGTGAAGATAATCTGAATGAAATTTTACAACTCCCGTTCGTCATGCCGGGAACCGATGCCGGTATTCAGGATTTTTCCAAACAAAACGGACACCCCAGAAAATTCGGTACTGCTGCCCGGTTCTTCCAGCTTGCAGTCAAAAACGGAATCCCCCCGCAGGAAGTTATACGCCGTATGACTTCATACCCCGCCGCTGTATTCCACCTGAAAAATAAAGGGCTCATCCGCGAAAATTATGATGCGGATCTGGTCTTGTTTGATAGAGAACAACTTTCGGCACCGGAAGATTATGCACATCCCGCCCAGCCGGCTAAAGGTATCATTGCGGTCTGGGTCAACGGTGTTTTGTCCTACACGGAAAACGGCGGCATCACCGGAAATCGCGGCGGAAAATTTTTGAAAGCACAATAAAAAGCGGTTCCGGCAAGAATTTCTATAAAAACGAAGCGGAAAAAATGCACGAATCAGGGGATCTCTATTTATTCAAACGGATGAATTTTCTGTGGACAGGCAAAACAGACAATGCTGGAAGATTTTAAAGTGGCTACCCAACGGGTAACCACGTTCAAATCCTACAATTTTGACTTTCCCCAAACACGAAATTCGCCGGAATCAATAAATAGAAGTGCCCATTATAGAAAAAGGCATTTTTTCCGCAATCAATTTGATTTTCGGTATAATTTCAAAAATCCGGATGATCAGTTGGAAGTCATCAGAATTTTTTCTGTGATTTCATACCGTAACTCTTCTCCGGCAATATAACGCTTGAATTCGTCAATCATAAAGTCCGGCATACGATGAAATTCATCATTGAACGACCCTGCAATGTGAGCAGAAAGATGTACGTTCGGCAGGGTGTACAACGGGGAATCGTCTTCCGGCGGTTCCGGACATGTCACATCCAGCAAAGCGGTCAAATCGGGACGTTCTTTCAATACTTCGCACATGCCAACTTCATCCACCTGCGCACCGCGTCCCGTATTGATAAAGGTTGCTCCTTTACGCATGGAGGCAAACATTTCTTTGGTCAATACTTTCTGATTATCTTCCCGGTTCGGAAGATGATTGCTGACAACATACGCCGTGCGGAAAGCTTCTTCCAGAGAAATCGTGCGCCGTTCCTTGCGGGAAGGAATTACGATCACGTTCAAATTATAATTTTTCAAAAGTTCCTGTACTTTGGCAGAAATCGCGCCGGCACCGATCAATGCAACGGTTTCCCCATACGCGCCGGGTCCGATATTCTCGCGCGTCCATTTATCCTTACTTTTCAAACCGGCAGAATGATTGAAATAATTTTTCATGGAAAGAAGAATTTGCGCTACCGTAAATTCTGCAACAGGAATCGCATTGGCAAGCCAGGCACTGAAGACGCGAATCCCACGATCCAGCAACGGACGTGCAAAATAATCGGTCGCTCCGGCGGCATAAAAGACCGCTTTCAAATTCGGCATACGGTCCAACTGTTCCGGCGTAAAATTCATCATTCCCCACGTGGAAAAAATGACTTCCACATCAGAAACATCCACACTGTCAAAATTGTCACCTTCCACAATTTCCGGTTTCAAATCGGTCAGTTTTGCAATCTCTGCACGCTGAGCTTCCGTATAAACGGTATTGACCATTCGGGATACAAATAAAGATTTCATCATAAATTACCTTGCTCCTTGATAAGTAAAATAGAAGATGTCAGGTAACATACATTTTTTTTTACACTTTTCAAGTCACTCATCCACTTTTTCGGGAAAAATATTCACAAAGCAAACAGATAATTCCCCTGTGAACTGTCAGACAGAACAACTTGCTTCCCTGTCGGTAATTCCGTTATGGCCCCGGTTATCATCGGGGGGACCGGGCAAACCGACCATTTCCGCAGCAATTTGCCTTTTGATGTCTGCCGGAGAGACCACCCCTGTCTGTACAAATCACCCAATTCCGCCGAGGTCAGAAAATAGACGCCATATTTTTCTGCAAGACACAAAAATTCGCCCCATCGTTTCAAATTATTCTCCACTTCAGATGCCGGATAAGCACTCCAGACATTCCGGTGTGCCGATATGATCGATGGTTCTTTGTAAATATTGAAATTATTACAACAGATTTGCCAGATCGTCTCCGCTGTATCCGGACTTTCTGCCTCCCAGAATACATTCCGCGTCAAAAATGCCAGATCCCGGCTTTTATCTGTATCCCCCAAACGCCCGTAAATATCCTGGCAGTTCCACGGTTTTGTATGGTACACTGTGCAAACTCCATTATTCAAGCGGCTGTTCAGCAATGCAAGCGTCCGAACCCCGTTTTCATACCACAATTGTACCGTTTCCGGTGTCGCATCCGAATTGATCGCAACAGAAGGATAACGCCCGAAAAGGTTATAAAAACGTTGAAATGCTTTCCGGATCATCCTTTCCTGTTCCGGCAAATCAAATCCTTCGTATTCCGGCAAATGATACGGAAGTGAATACGTCTTGATACCGAACATTTGACGCGCAAAATCCCCTGCCGCCCCCTCTTCCCGCAGCATTTCCACCCAACGGCGCGAATTGATATGGTGCAGTGTCGCATGAAATTCCGGATGCCAGAGATCCTGACGGATCCCTTCCTGCCACGCCGCAACTACGCCTTCCCCATTCCATCCCGCAGGAAATCCTTCATCCACTCCAATATCACTGTAATTCTGAAAACCATCTTCCCGGATCCGGTCAAAATCCGGATTCCCCATACATGTAAAGGCAGTTATAACCGGCGAAAAACCATCTGCACCATGATACCGTTTCAACAGAGAAAATAAATTGTAAAGTTCCTCTTTCGATTCCAATTTCGGGCAACATTTCCGTTTACTGCCGCACAAATTAAAATACTCTTGCAATAACGATTCATCGGCAACGCCCGCCAACGCTCCCCAGTCATCACTTTCGATCACGACACAGGGAAAACGCTCTATGTCGATCTCGTATTTCCGTGTATAGGAATATTTCAACCACTTCATAATTTTTATTCAGACCTTTCTGGTTATCTCGGAATATTTGCGTATGCTATCGAATCATTCCGCCCAACGTTTTTTACCGATCCGTCACAATGCAACACATTGATACGATTATTCCCATGTACTGTCCAATCCGTATAGGATCCGCTGCCGTCATTCGTTACCGGATTGATCGTGTAAGGACGGTAATCCAACTCCGTCATCAAACCGGTCTTGGAGGGATATTTGACTTTCTTCAATACTGGATCATTCTCGTTACTCCCCCATACATGCTGCACACAGACTTTACTGTTGACGGAGTACGTCGTAATGGAATATGGTTGATTAGTCGGTGCTTTGCCTCTGGAACCACGCCAATTCGGACAGTAAAATAATTTCCAGTTCGGGTCTTTATACCGGTAACGCGCCTTATCGCCGGAAACCGGACGGTCAGATGCAATAAAACTGGAATAGTCTGCCGTATTGACACGGACGTATGATCCAATGTAAGTTGACCATAGACTCGTATATGGCGAAGAACTTGCAGACGCGACTTGTTTCCACGGGATAAAAACGCCGTCATGATCCTGGGCATACCCCAATATTCCAAATCCGATTTGTTTTTCCTGATTCAAACACGCTGAACTGCTTGCTGTCATCTTCACTTTGCCTAATGCCGGCAGCAACATCGCCGCAAGAATCGCGATAATCGCGATCACGATCAGCAATTCAATCAATGTAAAAAACGCTCTTACAACTGCGTTACAACGTCTCTGACGGTCTTTCCTATAACGGCTCGCCATAAACATTATCTCCATTATTGTTATTGTTTAAAATGCTTTTTCAATGCCTTGTATTCCGCTTCCGTTCCTTCAAAAAAGACTCTTCCCTGACCCGGCGGCAAAATGATTTCCCCGGGATCAACCATTTTTCCTGTCAGATAATCTCGCAACTCTCCTTTATCGGCAAGCCGCAAGGTGATCTTCCGTGCCGATGCCCAGGTAAAACCTTCCAGATTATATTCACCCGCATGAAGTTGGGTATTTTTATCGGTGCGATACGGATTATTTTTATCCCATGTTGCGATCCGTGTATTGACCGGTACGACAAATCTGCCTTTAAAGCCCGGGACAATAAATGTATTCACCTGTACATCTTTATCCGGGGAAACTGCCGCCGGATCGCCTTCCCGACACCAGTTTGCAAAAAGCGGAAACATCGATTTGTTCATATTGAAACATTCCCCGATTTCTTTCCAGAACCAACTTTCTTTCCCTTTCAGATCAACAAGAAATGACGTGCGTTCTCCCACTGCCCTGCCCTGATAATAAAAAATCAGAAAACCGCGACACCCCTGGGATAGTGCAAGCCAGAATTGAAGATGCATTCCGTTTTTCGGCATGTAACGGTGAAAACCAGACCATTTGCCATTCGGTAATTTTTTATATCCGGTTGCTTCCGATAAATACGTACTCTCCTTTTCTTCATATTGTATGTATCCCTGCCCGACATAGATCAACGGACGTTTTCTGGATGCCGCAAATTGGTACATCTCATCCAATTCTCGACTCAGCAAACGTACCATGTCTGACGGCGTGGATATCACCAGTTTCCCTTTCCCGTTCAACACCATGCGGAAGCGATACCGGTCAAAACCAAACCATTCCGGTATATCATCCCCATTATCCAATTCCATGGATTTTATGTTGTTATGAAGGGTAAAGGCGGGAATCTTCGGCATCTGTTCTTTGGAAAGACGCCGCCCATCCTTCATCAACGCCATATCATGCGCCGCCGGCTGCACTTCCTCTTTACAGGTATAACCAACAAGATTGGGAATATCATTGTAATGATGCAGATATTTCCGGATCGCCGGTACTGTCACTCGCTCAAAATATTTCCGGTCATTTTTGGTGCGGACATATAATTCGCCGGTACCTTGCGCAAACACTTTCAAACCATATTGATCCGCTTTTTTACATACGTATTTGAAAAATTCCGGATCCGTTGTAATATTGGCAATATATACTGCGGTACATCCATGCAAGCGCATATCTGAAAAAATAGTTTCAAAATACTGTTCAACATTCAGCCCCCGCGCCGGCGCAAGGGTCTTTTCCACAAATTCACGACTGCCGAGATAAAGATATGCTCCGGTCGGAAAAAATCCCGGCTTGTAATCATACTCCGTATACGTTTTACGGTTCGTTTTGGGTAACAACAGAACTGCTCCCTGTTTCGCATCCACATCGCTGACCTTGAGCGATTCCACGCGCAACGTCGCATTTTTCCCGATTTTATAGGTGTAAACTTCGATCCGCTTCATCGTTTCTGTATCAACATCAAACGTTGTTACCCGGGAAATTTCTGATCCACCCGCTTTTAAAGCAATATTCCAAAATAAACCTCGGAATTCCGCTTTCCCCTGCTGCGGATAAATACGCAAACGGACTCCCAATTTACCTTCTCCGGCTGCTTTGACCGATATCCTGACTTTCTGCGGCTGCGTGAATTTTTCAAGCGTAAATCCCCCATGATTCACATAATACTCTTTCTGCAACTCCGGATCCTTATAAGTCTTTTCCCAAATGACCTCTCCCGAAACAACCGCTGAAAACAGCACTGCCACCAACGTACTTATGAGCTTTGTCATAAGATTTCCTTTCTTTGTTTTATTTGATTTTTATAGTGTTACATCCATATTATATATCAAAGTATTTTTAATATACATTATATATTTCAATTGTCAAGGGGGCAGTAAAGATTTTTTTGTATTTTTATTCAACAGTCCGGAAAATTTGAATAACAAAAGATGGTTGATGAGATAAAATGTTGTTGAAAAACAATAAAAGCAATTCCGGCAAGAGTTTTCAGTTGTACAATAGCCGCAATAAACAGGAGTGCGACGACGCGCAGAGGAATAATCACCGGTTTAATGATGGAATATCGTATCCAATTCAACCAGATCCCGGGTATTCTGCATCAATTCATCCACCGTTTTTTCAAGAGAAACTGTTTGCTTGAAATATTGTTCCAGCAATGCGGATGCAAAACTGCAGAAGCGATATTTGAAACAATGGGATAATTCCCGGATATTGGAATGTTGTAATATCTGTTCTGCAATTCCTGTTTCCGGTTCCAATTTCTTCTGGGCAGCAAATACATCCCGGTCAACTGAAAAAGTATTTCCACCAGAAAGAAGATGCTCCTGACTTTCTTTCCGCAACAGCCAATTATTCCACAACCAGGCTTCTTGAGGATTCGACGCATTTTTACACACGCCAAGCATATACCCGAACAGCGGCACATGCCTGTCACCGGAAAAGGTCGCAGGGATCTGACGCACTTCCCATTCATCAAAATCAATGTTGAAATTGTTTTTCCCGGAATAATACGAACATATCATATTCACCGGACAATCCTTTTGCTGATAGGATGAAAGCGCATTCGACCAGAGATTCGCTCCGGGTAATGCCTTATCATAAAGTGTATGCAGGATATGAATCAATTTTATATAATCTTCACGACAAGTTGAATGTTCAAAATTACTCAGCAAATATCCGGCAAAAGTATCAAGTCCTACATGCAATGCAACATAAAGCCGGTCATCTGTCAGAATTTGTTCCCAGGATTCCAACGCAGGACTCTCTTTTCTGGCAAACAGTACCGGCACTGTCCAGGAAAAAAATGCACCATAGGCATGAGCCGGCAAAAAATCCAATGCATTACAGCGATATTCCGGCAATTCATTTTTGGGAATCAGCAAGCCTCTTTTCCCCAACGCGTGACAAGTATTAGGCAGAACGATCACGGCATCCGCAGAAAGTTGTTCCATTTCATCATTGATTTCCTGCGAAGTAAGCAATTCCACATCGATCCACGGATAAAATGCAGAAAATTTTTCGGCTATTTGAATAAAACTTTCCGTCTTTCCTACATAGGGCGATAATACTACGCGGATCTTTTTCCGCGGCGGCTGCACAAGTTTGTGGTCCGTTTCTTTTGATACAGCAACAGTATGTTCCGACAACAATATCGCATGACTGCGATTGATCCGTGTCCCGACGTTCCCCGGATAACAAGTCACAACGCCTTTACTTTCCAAGTATTTTACAACACGGACTGCTGTTTGCAGACTGACATTATAATCTTTCGCCAATTTGGGAAACGGCGGCAGTTTATCCCCGGCAAAATTACCGGCAATGATTTTTTTGATAATATCTTCTGCAATTGCGGAATATTTGGACACAATACAAACCTTTCAACTGAATGTAATAATATAATCGTCATTCCCGCAATTGCAAATAAAAAGCGCAATTTTCAACAATGCTGGAAGGCAGTATTGCCCCCGAAACAAATCTTCCGGTATAAATCTATAAACCAATAACAACATTACACTGGCTTATTTCCCATGGATCCAATAAAGAACTTTACCATTGCTTTTCTGCAATATAGCACCACCAAGTGGACATTTTGGGTCCTCTCTCGAATCTTTGTCGTTATTTTTTTGTATTTTTTTCACCTTTTTTCAGACTCAAGATTATCCAGCTGCCGTTACGCTTGCCGTCTTTACGGTAAATCAGGTTCTTTTTCTGCAAAGAATCCATAATACGCTTTACGGTGCGTTCGGACTTTTTGATTTCGACTGCAAGCTGTTTTTGTGTTGTTTTGGGGGATTGCGCAAGAATATTCAAAATTGCACTCTCTTCCAAAGTGACATTTTGGCACTTTGGGATGGCACTTTGGGATTCTGCTTCCGCACTCCAGCGGATATGACAATAACGATTTTTTAATTCATTTTTGCCATTAAAAAGTAAATTTTCAAAAAATCTTTCCAAGAATACCGTTGTTGATGATATTCCAAGCTGATAGTCATTGAAATTAGCCCGGACAAGCGCATTCCGGAAATACCAGGAGTGATCCCGGAATGGTTCATTGTTCACAAGGAAACCAAATTGACGCAGGTACATAATAGTAAAAACGGCAGCCAGCAGTCCGATTACAACTCCACAAGAAACAATTTTCCGCGGGAACTTTTGAAATTAAAGCTGAAACCGTTTGCTTTGACCGGCAATTTTTGATCCGTGATACAATCCAATACCGATTTCGATGCAGTCGGGAATGTGATCGTTTCCTGCGGTCCGGTAAAAATGCCCGGATTTGATTGAAATTGTCGGGATTTATTATATATTGAAAACAACAAAATCCTCAATATGCAACACGAAAAATCCCGAACCGCGCATACAATAGCATCGTTTCTCAAATTTTCAACTTTGCACTGTAATAATTTCCGGCGATATGTCAACATGCACTGCGGATCATCGATCCGGTATCTTCCATAAAAAAAACGATTTTCTTTGAACCGGTGATACCATTCAAAGAAAATCGCTATTCAAGAATGATCGGACTTTTATCTGCCCAATGATTTCCAGACAGGTTCCAGATCAACAACCGCGCCATTTTGTGCCGCCTGATCCAGCGCAAGCGCAAAGACTGCACTTTCCAAACCTTCATTGCCGCTGCATGAGGGGGCAGTACCATTCTGCATGGTATCGAACAATTCTTTCATGATAACGGCATCGCCGCCGCCGTGGAAGTCGCCGTCAAAATTCAGCACAGTTTCATTTTCATCGGCAATATTTTTATACCGGATCTGCATTTTGTAAAGATCCAGATCCAGATTCCCTTCCGAACAATGGAATGACATACGCCGTTCCGGAATGGCATTGCTCATGGTAGAGGTGAAACTGACACGGATCCGGTTACGGTATTCGGCGATACTCACTTGATTATCCATCAGGTCGGTATCATCGGAAAACGGTGTTTCTGTCCGGTGCGGATCCCGCCACATGTGAAACATTTCCTTGCCGTATTTTTCTTCCATACAACGATTTTCCGGGCGGAAAAATTCCCGTCCGCCGAACGATACCACTTTTGACGGTAGAGACTGGCAGAACCAGTTGATCAAATCCAGATCGTGACAGCATTTTTCCAGGATATGCGGTCCGGCAATACGGGTAAGCCGCCGCCAGTTGCACATGATATAACCGCCATGACCGGGGCGGATGTGTTCGTTTGCTTCAAGAGTCAGGAGTCTGCCGAGTTTGCCGCTGTCAAGAATTTCTTTTGTGGTACGGTAAATATTGGCATAACGCAGGACAAATCCGGTGGCAAAGAGCTGCCCGGACTGCTGCCATGCGTCATAGATCATCTTGCAATCTTCAATGGAAGTCGCAAGGGGTTTTTCAGAAAACACATGCTTTCCCGCCTGAAAACCTTCCAATATATGCTGTTTATGGAAAACATTGGGAGAGAAGATCATAACCCAGTCCACTCCTGGTGCGGTTATGGCTTCCACAGAAGAATTACAGCAGAGAGCATCGGGCATATTCCAGACCTTGCAAACATCCTCCATCTCCGCCTGGTCCGGATCATAAACGGAAACGATCCGGATATTGTCTTGAGAAACAGGGAACAGATAACTTAATACGCCTCTTGCCCGGTTGCCATTACCGATAACGGCAATTCCAATTTTCTTGCACATGATAAATAAACCTTGTAAAAAATAACATGATATGTAATGATGGATGAACCTGTTAAAACTTCATGGTGTTCAAGTGATTCCGCGCGGCATCAAAAGAACAGAACGCCTCCTGTCTTGCATAAGGAAGAACGCCTGTCTGAAGATATTGTGCTGCCGTGATTTCATTCAGAAATCCGTAACGGTTGATGAATTGCCCCTGAAAACCGAGTGTCGCGCCGATTTGATCGGGCGGAGTATGAGAGAGATTATTCTGCCATTCTGCGGGGAAAAACCGGAGAAATGCCGGCAGAGAATTAAGCCAGGTTGCCGTATACAGGGTGCAGCAGCCATGTTCCCGTTCTGCTTTATCCATAATATAACGGAGATTTTCCACGATATAAGCCGGATCTTTCAAAAAGGATTCCGGCTGTTTTGCATTGCGAATGTGGAGATAACAGTAGTTTTTCTTTTCCAGAATATTATAACGGAAACTTCTGCCCGGTTCATAATCCGGATGATCCGGCTGCGGCGGAAAAATACTTTTCATCCATGTCAATACATCGGGCAGCAGTACCTGCATATCCTTTTTATCGGAAACAGCATCTGCCATTTCACACGCACGGGAAAAAACGGGAGCCTGATCAGTACCGAGCAGTGTTCGGAGAAAGGAACGTTCCATCAAGCACCTTCCACGCGATAATTCGGGATGCCTCCGGTGTTGATCCCAGGCTACGTCCAGAGCAAAATACCATGACTTTACGGCATTATCTAAAAAAAGTTCCAATGTGATCATGATATATCCTTCCTGATTACAAATAATATATGGTATTATGCAATATTTCAATCCGGTTATTTTTTGAGACGGAATACTGTCCGGATGGAATTTTCTTCTTCCCGGATGCCCGGATATTCCCGGGTCGATAATTCCAGTAAGCCATCGTAATACAATTGTTCAAACAATTCATGGGCGGGGACATGGCGCAGGACTCCGGCGGGATAATGTATTCTCAATGCGTGATCCATAACATGAGCCAGCATGGCATCCGGATTTTCCCCCAGCCAATTCAGAAAAGCATTCTGCAATCCGGCAGGAATTCCGTTGTAAGGCTGAATATCAGTTGCCAATTTTTCCAAATGAACGGAATCTGCGGTGATGTCAAGAATGGAGTTCATGGGGACTTCGGTCACCCCCACTCTGTTTTCGCCATACGCCAATGCACACGTGGATAAGGATATACCGTCTTCATGAAAATACATCCCCAGACGCTGATTCATATTGACCACATACAAATGACCGGGGAATTTCCGGAACAGAAACATGGTTGCTGATTCCTCACGGATTTCATTCCCCACTTTCCGTATGGCTTCCATGGGGGGATACCCTTCCGCAAGCAGAAAAGCCGTATATTCACAGACAATGTTGGACATGTGAACGCGGGAGCCGTCATCCAGCAATTGATACCGCTCTCCCTGCAAATGAAAATCTGCACTGGTAAAACTGCGGCCTTTTTTCAACAGTTCATTCCCGATCCGCTCAATGCTGCCGCTTTGTTCCGCAAAAATCCCGATTGCTCCTTGGGATACAACCATGACTTCCCCGTCAGAGGAGAGAAACGGGTGAGCATACCGGGAGTCGCCGGGGCAGCCGGCATAACCGGTACGACTGTGAAAAAAGCCGACCGTCCCGGGTAAAACATCCGGATCATATTTCAAATATTTGGAATAACCTAACGTCTTTGTCAGATTCAACGTTCCGTCAAAAGCCTGTACGCCGATTCCTGTACAGAAACCGCTCCACAAACCTTCGATCCGTTTCCCATATTCCATCAAAACAGGGGCAGCCGGTTTTGTTCTGCCCACATACGCACACATTTCACACATCGTACTGACTACTCTTTCCTTACAGTTTTATCCCCATCCAGGATGCCGCAGTGCCGCCAAGAACCGCCTGTTTTTCCTCTCCGGTAATCTGATTCAACAGCAGATGCATCTGATACGCCTGCAGGGCTTCTGTCTGAATCACCGGAATCGTGATATAGGAATCGGACCCGAAGATCATTTTCCGGAAATACGCACCTTCCTTATCCCGGGTGAATACTGAAGGCTTCAACAATGCCGCCAATTCCGACGGAGAAACATCCAGAAAATTACCGCATCCCGCCAGATCAAAGTAAAGATTATCATGCAGTTTGATCAATTCCGCTCCCTGTTCACGGAATATTTTTGTTCCCAGATGCGCCATGACGATTTTCAGTGCCGGAAAGGAACGGGCGATCGTATCCAGTTTCAGCGGTGACATATTATCCAGAACCGGACGCCGGTATTTTACATCCGCGCTGTTCGGGCGGTATGCCCCCGTATGAAAAAGCGCAGGAAGTCCCATTTTCTCCAGTTCTTCATATATGGAAAAATAACTTTCATGATCGTAGGCATAGTAGGGATAAATAAATTTGAACCCTTTGACACCCATATCCGCATACCGGTGTAATTCCGCCGGATCAGGCGGGGTATCCCACAAATCAATCTTTGCCAGTGGAATAAGATTATGCGGATATTCCTTGCAGATACGGACAACGTCTTCATTCGGCAGATAATCGTGTCCGCCGTAACGGAGACCGCCGCTCAAAGCTGTCATGATATCATTTTTTTCGCAATTTTCCACATAACTGCGGATCTCATCCGGATTTCCGGAATTACAATGAGCATGAAAATCAAGATACATTTTACAACTCCACAAGGAACAGTTTTCCACGGCTTGCTTTGAAATCAAATGCAAAACCTTTTGCTTTGACTGACAAAGTTTTACCGCTGATGCAATCCAAAACCGATTTCGGTGCAGTCGGGAATGTGATCGTTTCCTGTGGTCCGGTAAGATTATCATAATTTGTTGCATAAACCAGAACTTTTTTCCCAAGCTGAAGTGCTTTGAGACGTACCCGTTTTGATCCGGCTTTCATATCGGTATATTTTGTACCGTCCACAAAGAAATCTTCATACGGACGGGCGATACGGATCGCATCCACCACCGGTGCAAGTGTCGGTGCATTGAACAGAGTTGCTCCGGCATAAAATACGATGATCTGCGGTTTCTGCATCAGACAATCCCATACCTGATACTTCAGCATGACTTTGTTTTCCGGAGCAATTTCGGTCCCGTAGCCTCCGGCAAGAAGGATCGGTGCCGTATTGTTTTTCCCCGTATAATTATTGTACAATTCCATTTTATCCCCGGGCATGGCACTCTCTTTGACTCCGCCGTATGTGTAAGACATCATCTGAATGACATCACAATATTTACCCAGCAGACGATAATCCAGATAACCCGATTCTTTCACTTCTTCCGCTGTACAGGGCTTGCCATCCCGCCCGACGATCAGCCCTTGTACGCAAGTGAACATTTCCGGTTTCATGGCGGCGGAATATTTTCCTTTTGCTTTTGCAATCGCCACTCCTTCATCAAAGGCTTTCCGGTACAGGGAATACCAATAGGCGATCCGCGAACATTTGAAATCCACCCAATGACGGTACATTGCCGGATTCTTTTTGCGGTCTCGCACGATCTGTTCCGGTTCCACGTATGACACACCTTTCCGGTTTTCTGCAAGCCATTCCCGGAAAAGTTTTTTTACTGCTGGGGAGTAATCAATGGTATCATACAACACATTGGTCATTTCGTCATCAAATTCCACATTGACTCCAGTCGATGCGCAAAGGCGGGTGCGTTCCATCGTTTCCGCAATGGGGGCATCTTTTTCCGTCATGGCAAGCGTCAGAACGGGAGTCCCATGTCCGCTGACCCCTTTCAGCAATTGTTTGCCATCGATCCCCGTAGCGATGTGTTGTTTTTTGATGCCGGTGTATTGACCGACAACTACAGTGATCATACAATTATGATCCGCCGCTTTTTTGCGGAATGTTTCAAACGTATTGGAACGCCATGGTTCCGCCCATGCCCCCATGTAATTCAAACCGGAATTGCGGAAATTGGTAAACAAATCCGGATAAGAGTTATACAACATACCGAAAGGCACATAACTCGGACCTATGTAAATTTTTCTGAACGGCGTAGCAGGTTTGATCGCAATATGTTTGAGCTCAAGCGACTCTTTCAACTGTTTCTCGCCATTGCTTTCCAGATAATATTCGCACACCGAGCTTTTACGCACCTTGAATGCGGAAGGATCCGCTTGCAGAAAAATCATATACTGATTGCCGGAAAGAAAATAGAGATAAGCTTCGTAATCATTTATATTCCTGCCGTTTACTGTGCGTGTTCCGGTCTTCTTCCACGTCAGATATTTTTTCCCCCATCGTTGCGGCGAATTCCAAGTCTCGCCTGCCCAATGGGATGTCATACCTTTCACCTGAATATCTGCCGGCAGAGAAAAATGAAATACCGCCGGCTTTTTATCGTTGGGAATGATCTTGTTTTTACCGCCGATCCGGAAAGAAACCGGCAAAGCAATGGTATCGGACACACCTTCACAGGCATATTCCGCTTTGATCATGTGGGCGGTTGTAATATCCTGCACCGAAGACTGTTTCATTGCTTTTGCTTCAAATTTCAATGGCGCATAATTCCCATCCGTAGTCAGAAGTACCGCATCCAGCATCATACGCCCGTTGGGGCGGAATGAAAACTGCTGCAATCCTCCTTTTGTTTTGAAGCTGCCGCAAAGAAGCCAGATATATTTTCCCGCCCCGCAGTATTTTCCCTGACGGTCAACTTTCTCATTTGCAGGGGTATCCAGATGAGTCATATAGCGATCATTCCGATATATCATGATCCGCGGATTATCCATATAGCCATATACACGGATCCAGAGATACCAGGTGCGTTCTTTGGAAAACAGGGTGACCGGATCCGTCACTTCCGGAATCTGGAAATTCCAATCGATTTTTCCTTTTTCCGTAAATACTCCGCCCTTACCGGAAAAATATTCTTTCGTGCCATCACTCCAGTTGCTGAGCATTTTGATCTTTTCGATATCCTCACCTTCCCGCCATACCCATTCCGCGCCGGCATCCGGCACATGGGTTGGTTCCGTTACCTCAAGAGATAGATTGCGAAGTTTCAGTGTCCCTTTTGCATGGACAAGACCGCTATTCAACTGCAGATAATCAAGCGGAAAACGGAGACGCCCGGTACTTTTGAACTTTGTCCATTTCGTAACAGGCTTCAATTGTTTATTCAGCCAGTAGGTCGGTTGTTTTGCCGGAAAGGCGCGATATTTCCCGTTGGCTGAAATCAGAATATAACCGTTTTTGCCGAAAACCAGGTCTTCCGTCAGATATTCCCCGGTAATGGTGATACGGGCTCCCACCGGCAACTTCTTTTTCGACCGGAACATCAGAAGTCCCTGGGATGTTTCGTCCGACGTTGTGATCTGAACATTTGCCGGGTCCGAAGCAGTTGCCGGATTCAGTTTATATTGAGGCTTGGATTTGTGTTTCTGATATTCCCAATGAACGGGGATGCCGTTTTCTGCTTTGGAAAAATCCCGATTGACAAGCAGTTCCGCCCCGGGAAGAGAAAGTGACACTGTCAAAATAGCTGACAACAACCATTTTTCGGACAAAAATTTCATTACAAATAACCTTTCATTTGTACTTTATTTATTGGGCCACCAGGCGGAAACTTCACGTTTGCTGTATTCCTTGATCTTATAAAATGCAGATTTTGCTCCAATCACTTTTACGTTACTGACATGTCCGTCAAACATCAGAACATTGGTTGATTTTGTATGCCACGCATATACCTGCCTTGTATTAAGGTGATCATAAAAGAAATTGCTGGGCATTTTTACAGATGTATCATAGCTGTCCGCCATAAAAATAAAACGGGCAGGTCTTTTTACTTGCCCTTGTTTCCACAATTTCTTTTTGCCATAAGTAATATCTTCAAAACTCAACGAAAAATTCACTCCATATACAAGAGCGTTATATGCATAATAATTTCCATCTTTCCTGGTCTTATCGGCCGCTGACGGACACACAAAATTGCTTACTTTTTTGTAAAAAGAGGGATTCTCTTTCGAGTAACCCAAATACCATAACACCCAATTGTAACTGTTCTGGATATTTCTTTCAATGGAAGCCTGACTCTGTGTCACGTTGGTCCCCAGAGTGTAACTGATGGAATGACTCAGAATCCAGTCATTGTAATCGTCCGTATACGCTCTCATCATGAATGCTATCTGACGGAGCTTGTTGGAACAGTCGGTAACTTTTACTCTTTCTTTGCTCGCGCTTAACGCCGGAAGCAGCATCGCCGCCAATATCGCAATGATTGCAATGACGACCAGAAGTTCGATGAGTGTAAAACGGGAGTGTTTTTTTTCTTTCATGAGTGAATCCTTTTGTTTTTTATTTGGTTATATCATTTTTTATCAGATTTTCAAGATTGATCTTGGCAGTGCTGTCCCCAAGATGCAAATTCACCGGCAACTCCAATTGCGGCGGAGGTCCGCTGATTTCTCCCGAGGCGATCTCTTTCAGCAGAGATAATACCGTTTTGCCGAATAACGGAGATACCAGAGAAACAGATGATAATGTCGGTGTGACCAGCAATGAACCGCAATCAAAACCTAGCACAACAACGTCCTGCGGAATACGCTTCCCCAGCAATCGCAGATGTTGATACAAAAGAATGGCAATATAGTCTGAATAACAGAAAATCGCTTCCGGTTCTTTTGTTTTGACCATGTTGCGAATATATTCCCCGTCATAAAAATCCGGAATATTGCAGACCATTTCCGCAGCTTCTGTCAATCCTCTTTGCTGTAACAACCCGGAAAAATCGGCTTTCGTGATCCCGATCCGCTGACCGGATCTTTGATCATCTGAAATCAAAGTCATGATTCTGCGGAATCCCAATGATACCAGATAATCAAAACCCAAAAGCCACGCTTTTTTCATATTGACTCCCACGCTGGGGAAATAATCCGTAATCGTATTGACTTCATCCTCACGGCAATAAACTGCCGGAAGGCCACTCGCACGAATAACTTGAATGAATGGCTCATCGCCGGATATAGCCGCTCCGAAAAATATGATCCCGCAGTATGTCTCCGAAAGTTTCGCCGGATCCTGCAACAAATGTAACCCAAGTGTATCATAACGCAGATTCTGTTCCCGACATGCCGCTTCAAGATATGTCAACTCTCGCATTTTCCGGTCACAATGACCTTGTGTAAAATCAGAACAGACAATAAGAAGTTTTTTCGGCTTATCTCTGGTGATCCGGGTCCCGTAATAATGGGACCGTGTGATCAATCCTTCTTTCTCCAAACGTCTTAATGCCGCACGGAGGGTAACACGGGAAACCTCAAATTCTTTACAGAATTCAGGCTCCGAAGGAAATTTGCCATCGGTTACCTGTCCACTGTTGATCTTTTCCAGAATACAACGGTAGACATAATCTTTCTTTAATTCTCTGTCAAAGTTAGCCATATTAGATCCTTACCACAGTAGTCTAAATTGTCTGCTTCTATATAAAGTATAAATGATACAACCTTTTTTGTCAATATGGTACAACTTTAAAAAAATAGTTTTTTTTGAGGTAAATTCAAAAGTCCGGCAAAATTTGACTGAAAAAGGATTGTTGAAGATATGGAAATGGTAGTTTGTTCCGGCGTCGCCATACGGCTATGCCGTGACAAGGCGTGGAAAATAACCATCCACCTTCGCCAAGGCTACGGCAGACTCAAACGCTCCGTTTTCAGATCTCAACAAGAGTTTTCAGGCATTTTTGAAGACTTTTGAAATTGCCTCTTTTATAATTTACTGTCTTCAGACCTCCGGAAATGATTTGTCGTACACACGACAACATCCATGCATTTTTTGATAAAACACATTGAAAATTCCCTTTTTTATGATATATTATACCCCGTTCGACATCATAACAAAGGAGTTGTTCGTATTATGCATAAATCGACAGAACAATACAGAAAACTCGATAGACCCGAGATGAAAGGCGGTTCCGGAATCGCTCATTTTCAATATATCTGGGAAAAAAATTCCGAAATGAAATCCACTTGCCGCATGTTTGCTAAAATTACCCTCGAACCCGGTTGTTCAATCGGAAAACATGATCATCAGGGGGAAGAGGAAATTTTCTACATTCTTTCCGGCGAAGCACTCGCTTATGATAACGGCGAAACTGTTATTCTCAAACCCGGAGATTCCATCATTTGCAGATCCGGCGAAGAACATGCAATGTCATGTTACGGCGATGTCCCCGTGGAATATCTCGCCGTCATCCCCGTCTATCCTGAAAATAAATCAGAATAAGGAATTTATACAATGCTGAAACGTGTCGTTTCTATTCAGGATATTTCCTGTCTCGGAAAATGTTCCCTTACCGTCGCGCTCCCCATTATTTCCGCTATGGGCCATGAAACGTGTATCGTTCCGACCGCAGTTCTCTCCGCTCATACCGCATTTTCCAACTTCACTTTCCGGGATCTGACAAGTGACATCACTCCGATTGCCGATCACTGGAAAAAAGAAAATTTCAAATTCGATGCCATTTATACCGGGTATCTCGGTTCCTTTGAACAAATCGATTTGATGAAACAATTTTTTGATGATTTCAAATCAGAAAATACTCTCGTTTTTGTCGATCCCGCAATGGCAGATAATGGCGTTCTGTACAAAGGTTTTACACCCGAATTTGCAAAACACATGGGAACTCTTTGCGCAAAGGCAGATATGATCGTTCCCAATCTGACCGAAGCCAGTTTTATGCTCGGAATCCCGTATCAACCCGAATATGATGAAGCATATATCAAAGAAATTCTCAAAAAACTTGCGGACCTCGGGGCAAAATATGCTGTCCTCACCGGAATTTCTCTCAATCCGGGAAAACTCGGCGTCATGGCGTATGATAAATCCAATGATGAATTTTTCTATTACGAAAATGAACACCTGCCCCAGAGTTTCCATGGAACAGGCGATGTCTTCGCAAGTACGTGCTGCGGTGCTTTGACCGCCGGCTTCCCTTACAAGGAAGCATTGAAAATTGCTACCGATTACACGGTCGAATGTATCAGAAAAACAATCGGAGAAAAAGATCATATCTGGTATGGTGTAGACTTTGAAGCCGCAATTCCATACCTGATCCGCAGAATCGGAAAATAATTTAACGCTTTTTCCGACTATAATGCCGTTTCAACCACACTTCGAAAACTTCACGGAGTGTGGTATTTTTTTCTTCCCGTACCACACGATTTGTAATTTCACGCAAAATTGGATAGCGTCCCCCTGCACCGCTGGCGGCATAGGAAGTCAAAGCCACACGGATTTTTTGCGTTTCATTCTTCCATTCCCGATTATCAAGATACAATTTATTTTCTCTTTTATTGTATTTCAGACGACGGGAGGTCAATGGCATGAACATATTTTTTTGTTTTAATGAGTGCTGTTCCTGCAAAATGGCTTTCATGTCACGAGGCCCAACCGTCAAAACAGAAATATAATTTTCATAAGGAATCAATAAAAAAACTTGAAATTTCCGGATTTTTCCGGGACGGGTCCGATAATTCGAGGGCGCAGAACATAATGCTGCGTCCGCTCCTGTAAATTCCAATAACGATTTTCCAAGTTTTTTTCCGAAATCTTCTGTACCTCCCATCGGAAATGAAACATGCCCCACTAATTTTTTTCGATCAATAAAAGATTTTTTTCGATGTTCATCCAATAATTTGTAAAGTTGCGGGTCCGG
>JAFVSW010000336.1 GCA_017503545.1 Lentisphaeria bacterium
AAAGATTTTTTGGATGGTAAAGCTGACGAAAATGATTGTATGGCGGCATTTGCGACCCTTTCAGAAATGCTTGACAAGCACTATGGTATTGCCCCCATAATCATCGTTGATGAATACGACACCCCCATCCAGCAGGGATATATGCGCGGATTTTACGATTCTGTTATTCGTTTTATGCGTAATCTTTTCTTCGGAGGCTTGAAGGATAACAAACACCTTTCCTACGGTTTTCTGACCGGAATTCTGCGGGTGGCAAAGGAGAGTATTTTCAGCGGTCTGAACAACCCTAAAATCAATACGATTCTCGAAAACAAGTACAGCCAGTATTTCGGCTTTACCCCGGATGAAGTCAAAGAGATGGCGCGTTACTACAAAGCGGAAGATAAGTACGATGAAATTTGTGTCTGGTACGATGGATACCGTTTCGGCAAGTCGGAAATCTTCAATCCGTGGTCCGTTATCAACTATTTCAGCAACGAGTGCGAACCCAGAGCTTTCTGGCAATCCACCGGCAATAACGAGATCATCGGCGAAGTTCTGACCAATGCGGATGAGTCCATTTATGAAAAACTCAATCAATTGCTCCAGGGAAAATCCGTTTTGACTTACATCGACCCCAGTGTGATTTATCCGCAGATAAAGAACAATCCGTCATCAGTTTACAGTTTTCTGTTGGTGGCGGGATATTTGAAAATCACCAAGGTTGAACCGTCATTTAATGGTGACTTTATGTGCGAAGTTGCCTTGCCCAATAAAGAAATTGCCTACGTTTACAACAAGGAGATCCTGCAAACGTTGACCGATATTATTCCGCAATCAACCGCAATCAGCATTCAGGAAGCGATTTATTCCGGAAACAGCACCGCGTTGCAGAACCTGTTGCAAAAACTTCTGCTGGAATCGGTAAGCAATTTTGACACGGCTCATGAAAACTTCTATCACGGATTGGTTCTGGGGTTGTGCGTAATTTTAGATAATCGTTACGAAATCACCTCCAACCGTGAATCCGGTACAGGCAGATACGACATCGCCCTGATGCCGAGAAACGGAAATCTGCCGGGTATCCTTATCGAATTGAAAGCCGCCAAAGACGCGTCCGCCGGACAGCTCTTCCAACTGGCACAGGACGCCTTGACCCAAATTGAAGAAAAGCAGTACGATACAACCATGAAAACCCGCAACATCTCCCCCGTTTTCAAATACGGCGTTGCTTTCAGCGGAAAGAATGTGGAAATCTGCGTAGCGGAGGAGGGTAAATAATGGAAGAACAGCAACATTTACAAACAGAAAATGATGAAATTTTCAAAACATTTACTGCTGCAATAAAAACTGCCGCAGAAATGACCCATTGCTACAATCTCTTTCAATCCAAAAACAAAAAGATTGATGAAGTTTTATGCATGGATAACAAGGAAATCCTTTGGCAAACATTGCAAGACTATCTCAAAGAATACGGATCGTTTATCAATAACACCACTGTTATTACAGGAATTTACATTTATCAGGTCAGTATCGAGCAGTACAATGCCATGACAGTAGTTGACATAAAGCAGCAACTGGAAAGATTAAAACGCATCGTAATTGCAAAAGAAATTATGCATTCTGTGTACCAAAAATCTTTCAAAGAATGCCTTAAAAAGATTTTGCAAAAGACTAAACTGTTTCCCAAAGACGCATTGGACATCATTTTCTGAAATTCCTAATAACTGGACTGTAATATGATTGAAATAATAACAGCTGACATCACCGAATTGAAAGTTGATGCTATTGTCAATGCCGCCAACTGTTCGCTTCTGGGCGGCGGTGGCGTGGATGGAGCGATCCACCGGGCTGCCGGACGGGAACTTCTGGAAGCCTGCCGAAAGTTCAACGGTTGCGAAACCGGAGAAGCCCGCATCACGCCCGGATTCAAATTGCCCGCCAAGTTCGTCATCCACACTCCCGGACCGGTCTGGCACGGCGGCAAGTGCAACGAAGCCGAACTCTTGAAAAACTGCTACATTAACTCACTGGCTCTGGCAAAAGAAAACCTTTGCCGCACGA